>NZ_JBZXVN010000035.1:0-128763 GCF_058892305.1 Pelagimonas sp. | reverse complement strand
TGGCGGAGAGACAGGGATTCGAACCCTGGGTAGGCTTGCACCCACAACGGTTTTCGAGACCGCCCCGTTCGACCACTCCGGCACCTCTCCGCGGGGGTCTGGTGAGGGGCCGTTTAGACCGCTACGGGGGAGGGTGCAACAAGAAATTTACACAATCCGCTCATGAAGGCGCTGACCCCTTGGAAATCCCGACAAGGGGGCATACCGTTATAGGGTGTACAGGATAAGGACACCAAAATGTTGCGCCGTTTTATTGCTGGTCTTTTGGCCATGACTTTGGCTTTGCCTGTCCATGCGGAGCCGTCGGACGATGTGTTGGACGCTCTGCAATTGGACGCGCTATTGACCATTATGCGTGACGAAGGTGTCGCCTATGGTCAGGAAATGGCCACCGACATGTTTGCCGGTGGTCAAAACGCCCATTGGCAGTCCTTGCTCGATCAAATCTACGATATTTCCAAAATGGAACAATTGGTGCGGGCCCAGTTTGGGGCGGCGTTAGGGGATGCGGACACCGATGCCCTGTTGGCCTTCTTCAACTCTGACCTCGGCAAGCAAGTCGTAAAGCTTGAGCTGAGCGCGCGTCAGGCCATGATTGATGATGCCATCGAACAGGCCGCACGACAGTCCTACTATGATGCCGAGGACAAGGACCTTAGGGGCGTAACGGCGTTTATTGAGGCCAATGACCTGATCGAGGCCAATGTCACCGGCGCGTTGAACGCGTCGTTTCAGTTCTATCGCGGCCTGGTCGATGGTGGTGGGTTTGAAATGAGCGAAGGAGAAATCCTGTCGGATGTTTGGGCCCAAGAGGACGAGACCCGTGTCGATACCCGTGAATGGCTCTATGGGTTTTTGATGATGGCCTATGGCCCTTTGGATGAGGACGAGCTCGATGCCTATGTCACGTTTTCATCAAGCCCAGAGGGAAGGGCGCTTAACCAAGCTCTCTTTGCGGGATTTAACCAGATGTATGACGATATTTCCTATGCCTTGGGTCTTGCTGCGGCGCAGCAGATGCAAGGGCAGGATTTGTAGTCGACGCAAGACTGCAGAAGCGCAGCTGAAAAAACGCGGCTTCGCTTGACAAACGACATATCACGCGTGCATAAGCACGCTGCAAAGGACGGGGCTACGGCTCCGCCTTTTGTTTTTGTTGAAACGAACGTTCCAAACGGGACGCGCGGTTCGAGGCGGCCAAGGGCAAAGACCCGTGGCCACAAACGCCCGGAAACGGGGGCCGAAGAACGCGATATGAAAGGAAACACGCGATGTTCGCGGTACTCAAGACCGGCGGCAAGCAATACAAAGTCCAGGCGGGTGATATTCTCCGTGTGGAAAAGCTGGCTGCTGATGCGGGCGAAACCGTCCAGTTCAACGATATTCTGATGATTGGCGGCGAAAGCACAGCCATCGGTGCCCCCTTTGTGGCAGGTGCCGGCGTTCAGGCTGAAATCGTCGACCAGATCAAAGGCGAAAAGACCATCAACTTCGTCAAGCGTCGCCGTAAGCACAGCTCGCAGCGTACCAAAGGCCACCGCCAGCAACTTACCCTGCTGCGCGTGACCGACATCTTGGCCGAAGGTGCGGACAAGTCGGGCGTTAAAGCTGCTATTGGCGCGGGTTCCGCTCCTAAAGCTGCTGCTCCTGCAGCCGCTAAGCCAGCCAAAGAGGCCGCTGCTCCCAAAGCAGAAGCCGCCGCTGGTGCAGATGATCTGACAGAAATCACAGGTGTCGGCCCAGCCGCCGCCAAGAAGCTGGCGGAAGCCGGTATCACAACTTTTGCACAGCTCGCAGCAGTTGACGCCGACACCTTTGAAGGTGCCAAAGTCAAAGCTGAGTGGGTTGAGCAAGCCAAAACACTGGCCTAAGGCTAAGGAGAGCAACACATGGCACATAAAAAAGCTGGCGGTTCCTCCCGCAACGGTCGCGACTCAGCTGGTCGTCGTCTTGGTGTAAAATTGTACGGTGGCCAAGCGGCTATTCCGGGCAATATCGTCGTGCGTCAGCGCGGCACCAAGTTTTGGCCAGGTGAAGGCGTAGGCATGGGCAAAGATCACACCATCTTTGCAACTGTCGAAGGCGCAGTCACCTTCCGCAAAGGCCTCAAGGGCCGAACCTTTATTTCGGTCCTGCCGGTGGCGGAGGCCGCTGAATAAGCCGACCTAGAGGTTGAAAAACAATAGGGGATCGGCACACCGCCGGTCCCCTTTTTCATTTAGGTGAATTGGACCGGTCACATTCAGGACAAGACCCCTGATTAACCGATTTCCAATGCCTAAGTGATAAAGGCATGCACATGAGGAGAGTGCAGATGAGCCTGGATGATTTGCAGCAACAACCCTTGGTCGAGACCGAGCGGTTTGATTTGCGCCCTGTTCAGCAATCTGACATCGGGTTGTTGGAACATTATGCTGGCGATGAGCGTGTTGCTCAGATGACCCCAACCATTCCCCATCCTTTGCCCCCCGGTGCGGTTGCTGCGATGATAGATCGCGTCACCGATGCCAAGCGCGATGAAGATGTTTGGGTCATGGATGCCACCAAGGTTGGTGGGGCCGAAGTCATGGGGGCGATTACGCTCAAACGTATGGATCGCAACCAATCCGAAGTTGGCTATTGGGTGGCCCCGTTGTTTTGGAACACCGGTTTGGCCAGTCAGGCGGTTGAGGCTTTGGTCGCGGCGAACCCGATGCAAAACGATACGATCTTTGCCAGTGTGTTTCAGGACAATCCGGCCTCGGCCCGTGTTCTGGTCAATTGTGGCTTCGAATATATCGGTGATGCCGAAGCGTTTTGTGTATCGCGCAATGCCAAAATCCCGACATGGACTTACCTTAAAAAGTTGACCTAACATGCTGAATTTGCACATGGGTCGGCTTGTATTGCGGCCCATGTGCGCCGCAGATGCAAGCTGGATCACCCGCGACATCGCCAATCCCAATGTTCATCGCTGGCTGACCAGCGTTCCCTTTCCTTATCGGATTGAGGATGCGGAGCAGTTCATTGAGAGTTTTGCCGTCAAAGAGGGGTTTCGCGTCATCGTCGAAGACAATGAGCCGCTTGGGGTGATTTCGATTGAAAGCGCACGCAGTTTTGACGCCAATCGGAGCGCCATGCCTGAACTTGGCTATTGGTTGGCCGAACGGGCGTGGGGGCGCGGCGTGATGTCGGATGCGGCGCGCGCTATGGTTGACTGGTTCTTTGACGGGCAAGGGGATGAGATTGGGTCCGGCTGGATCCAAGGCAACACGCGATCACCAAAAGTCTTGACCAAACTCGGGTTCCTCCCGACTGGTGAAACCCTCATGCGTCACGCACATTTTCATGGCAAAGAAATGCCGGTAATCCGGGTCACATTGACAAAAGATCACTGGCAGCGCGCCAAGCCCGCTTGAGAAAACCTAACTTCCCAGCTACACCGCCCCAACCTGGGTCTTCAGGTCCTGAATAGAAAGCCAAAGCGATGAAATTTCTTGATCTCTGCAAAGTCTACATTCGCTCTGGTGGGGGCGGCAACGGCTGTATCAGCTTCCGTCGTGAGAAGTTCATCGAATATGGTGGGCCTGATGGTGGCGACGGCGGCAAAGGCGGGTCCGTTTGGGCCGAGGCCGTGGATGGGCTAAACACCCTGATCGATTTTCGCTATCAGCAACACTGGTTTGCCGATAACGGCAAAAGCGGCATGGGGCAGGGGCGAACTGGTAAAGACGGCCAAGACATTATTTTGCGTGTTCCAGTTGGCACCGAAATTCTGGACGAGGACGAGGAAACCGTCATCGCCGATCTGACCGAGCTCGGGCAGCGTGTTTTGTTGGCCAAGGGCGGCAATGGCGGCTGGGGCAACTTGCACTTCAAAACCTCGACCAACCAAGCGCCACGCCGCGCCAATCCCGGTCAGGAAGAGATCAATCGGACGCTTTGGCTGCGTCTGAAACTGATTGCGGATGTTGGTCTTGTTGGCCTGCCCAACGCCGGTAAATCGACGTTCTTGGCGGCGACATCGAACGCCCGCCCGAAAATCGCTGATTATCCGTTTACAACCTTGCACCCGAACCTTGGTGTTGTGTTGGTTGATGGCAATGAATTTGTCGTCGCCGATATTCCCGGTCTGATCGAAGGGGCACATGAGGGCCGTGGTTTGGGCGATTTGTTCCTTGGCCACGTCGAACGTTGTGCAGTTTTGTTGCACCTGATTGATGGCAGCTCGGGTTCTTTGCTTGAGGATTACAAAACCATTTGTGATGAATTGGAAGCCTATGGCGAAGGGCTTGCCGACAAGCCGCGCGTGACGGTTTTGAACAAGATCGACACGTTGGACGACGAAGAACGCGCCTTTCTTAAGGATGAACTTGAAGCGGTTGGGGCAGAGAATGTGTTGCTCATGTCTGGTGCCTCCGGCGAAGGCGTGACCGAAGTCCTGCGTGCCCTGCGACCGCATGTTGATGCCCGGCGCGAGGCCGACAAACCCGTTGATCCTGAAGAAGAAGGGGACGGGACGTGGCATCCCTAAGTGACGCTAAACGGATCGTAATCAAGATCGGCTCGGCCTTGTTGGTCGACCGGTCCAGCGGCGATTTGCGTGCCGATTGGTTGCGGGCCATTGCTCAGGACATCGCAGATTTGCGCCAACGCGGCGCGGATGTTGTTCTGGTATCGTCCGGCTCCATCGCTTTGGGACGTGGGATTTTGGGCCTACCGATGACTGAATTGTCGTTGGAACAATCCCAGGCGGCGGCGGCCGTCGGGCAAATCCGGTTGGCGCGTGCGTGGCAAGAAGCCTTGGCTCCTCATGACCTTACCACGGCTCAGGTTTTGGTGACCTTGGAAGACAGCGCCGATCGTCGTCGCTATTTGAACTCTCGCGCAACCCTGTCGACGTTGTTGGGCTTTGGCACCGTTCCAATCGTCAATGAAAACGACACCGTCGCCACTGATGAAATTCGCTATGGCGACAATGACCGGCTTGCGGCGCAGGTTGCGGCCACCGTTGGTGCTGACCTCTTGGTGTTATTGTCGGATGTCGATGGTCTCTATACTGGCAATCCCCAGATTGATCCATCGGCCCAGCATCTTGATATCATTGATCATATTACCCCTGAGATCGAGGGAATGGCTGGCGATGCCGGTTCTGGTCTCTCGAAAGGCGGAATGAAAACCAAGGTCTTGGCGGCCAAAACGGCGACGGCTTCGGGCTGTGCGATGATCATCATGCACGGGGCGGAAAACCACCCATTGCACCGCTTGAAAGACGGCGCAAAGAACACGTTGTTTACCCCCCAAACCGATCCGCACACAGCGCGCAAACGTTGGATTTCAGCAATGAAACCGCAAGGGGTTTTGGTGGTTGATGCAGGCGCGGCCAGGGCCTTGGCCTCCGGAAAATCGTTGCTTCCGGCGGGGCTTAGCGGTGTCGAAGGGCGGTTTGGGCGCGGTGACCCCGTTACAATCAAAGCTCAATCAGGCGAGACGTTGGGGCAGGGGCTTTGCCGCTATACCGCCACCGAAGCCCGCGCGATTGCTGGCCGTCACAGTTCCGAGATCGAAGCCGTGTTGGGCTATCCGGGGCGCGCGGTGTTGGTGCACCGCGATGACATGGCCCTGTAGACGCCTGACGGCGCACCCCTTATTAAGTTTAAAACCACCTCAGCAAAGGAAGACGTCATGAAAGACCTGACAGATATCCCCGCCCTTATGGCCGATATCGGCGCGCGTGCAAAAGCCGCCGCAGCGGAGCTTGCCTTTGCCCCGGCCCCGGTGAAACAGCGTGCCCTTGAGGCCGCAGCAGATGCGGTTTGGGAGGCGCGCGCCGAGATCATCGCCGCCAATGCCAAAGACATGGACTATGGTCGCGACAAAGGGTTGTCCGCGGCAATGATGGATCGCTTGATGCTTGATGAGCCTCGCATCCAAGGCATCGTTGACGGGCTGCGCGCCGTTGCCGCCCAAGACGATCCCGTGGGTCAAGTGACCGAAGACTGGGATCAACCCAGCGGGTTGAACATTCGTCGGGTGCGCACACCTTTGGGTGTGATCGGTGTGATCTATGAATCGCGCCCCAACGTGACGGCGGATGCCGGGGCTCTATGTTTGAAATCTGGTAACGCTGTTATTCTGCGCGGCGGCTCCGAAGGCTTCAACTCGTCCAACGCGATCCATGCGTGTCTGGTGGCTGGGGTGCGTGTTGCGGGCCTTCCAGAAGATGCGATTCAGTTGATCCCAACCCGTGATCGCGCCGCCGTGCGTGAATTGCTCACCATGACCGATACGGTTGACGTGATTGTACCGCGTGGTGGCAAGGGGCTGGTTGGTTTGGTCCAACGCGAAGCGCGCGTGCCAGTGTTCGCTCATCTTGAGGGCATCGTTCATATCTATGTCGACAAAGCCGCCGACCCGGTCAAAGCCTTGTCCGTCGTTATGAATGCAAAAACCCGCCGTACCGGGATTTGCGGGTCGGCTGAATGCTTGTTGATCCACCGCGATGTCGTTGACACCATCGGTCAGGGCTTGGTGAAATCGCTGCTAGACGCCGGGGTCGAAGTGCGCGCCGGTGAGGTGTTGAAAGCAATCGAGGGCACCCAGGAAGCCACCGAGGATGATTGGGGCAAAGAGTATCTCGACATGATCATCGCCGCCAAAGTGGTGGATGACATCGACGAGGCCATCGCCCATATCCGCCAATACGGGTCGAGCCATACGGACTGTATTCTAACCGAGGATGATGACGCCGCGAACCGGTTCTTTGAGCGGGTGGACAGCGCCATTTTGATGCGCAACGCCTCGACCCAATTCGCCGATGGTGGTGAATTTGGCATGGGGGCCGAGATTGGCATCGCAACGGGCAAAATGCATGCGCGCGGCCCGGTTGGGGCGGCGCAACTGACGAGTTTTAAATACCTCGTGGTTGGCGACGGAACAACGCGGGCCTAAAGGGCGCGTGATACAAATTTGGGTCTGTTGATCAGGTGATCGACAGGCTCAATTTTGTTTCGCTGGCAGAGGCGTGAAGCTTGTGGCCACGATCCTTGGTAAGGATCGGCAAAAGCGCAAATTGCACGCGGTTTGGGGCCAGTTCTGCCAGTTCTGCAGAGCCGTTCAGATGATCCCATAGGTTTGTGGTAATCGTAAGACGAGGAGCTGTAGCGGTTATCGTCCAACCCGCTGCCCCATGTTCATGCGTAACTGTGCCGCCTGTGGGCATAGCAGATTCACAGCAAAGATGCGCTAGGTAAGCAAGTTGAACTTCGGTACGGCGCATGTCGTCCATTGGTCGCCAATCCGCTTGCATGCGGGTTCCCTTGCACAAGCCATCCAAGGTTGCGACAGTCTCTTTGCGGCTCATCTTTTGCGCATCACCCGCACTGCCAAAGGCGACGCGGAAAAAACGGATGCGGGCCGCAGCACTGGCACAGCTGTCCTGAATCAATTCCATCTCTGCACTGGTATCGGCGGAGCCAGCCATTGACATGAGTTCCAATCCGTTTTGGATGGCACCAATCGGGCTGATAAGATCGTGACACAGGCGCGACCCGATTAAGGTCGCTAGCGTTTCACTTGAGTGGGGCATAGAAAGTTCCGAATTCTTGGAGAAGTGACGAGGTGGCAAACATGGACAATCTTAACTCAATTCTTGAGCCGGGCATGTTGGTAACGCATCCGCACCAACCCGATTGGGGCACCGGTCAGGTGCAATCCAATATTGGCGGGCGGGTCACGGTAAACTTTCGCGAACAAGGTAAAGTTGTCATTGACGGTGCTCGCGTTGCGTTGATCCCGGTTTACGAAGGTTAACACTAAAGACAAACTGTTTCTGAATAGTTAACTAAGTTCACAAACTTGCCAATCTTTTTTTGCCTGCCTAGAAGCGGTTAAGGTGAGAAACGCGGGATGCACTTATGGTTGCAACATCACAGGGCTTTAGCGTTCGTCTTGCACGGAATGCGGCGGATTTGAAAGCGGCGCAGCGCTTGCGCTATGATGTTTTTGTGTCCGAACTTGGTGGCGATGGGCCGCTGGTTGATCATGACGAGCGGCTGGAAAAAGACCGTTTTGATCCTTTTTTCGACCATTTGTTGCTGTTGGACGAAGCGAAAAACGGGGCTGTCGTTGGTGTGTATCGCCTCTTGCGTGAGGATGGGGCGAAGGCCGCGGGTCAATTCTATTCCGAAGACGAATACGACCTTGAGCCACTGCGAAGAAGTGGCCGTAAGCTTCTGGAATTAGGGCGATCTTGCGTTGCCCCGGACTATCGGGGGGGCACAGGTCTTTTTCATCTTTGGCAAGGTTTGGCCGACTATGTTCTTGCTCATGGTGTCGAAATTCTGTTTGGAACCGCAAGCTTCCATGGGACGGACATC
This sequence comes from Pelagimonas sp., assembly GCF_058892305.1. Classification (NCBI taxonomy): domain Bacteria; kingdom Pseudomonadati; phylum Pseudomonadota; class Alphaproteobacteria; order Rhodobacterales; family Roseobacteraceae; genus Pelagimonas; species Pelagimonas sp. Next base: position 120,406 of record NZ_JBZXVN010000035.1, on the reverse strand, counting down.
ACACCCTTGGCGCAAAGCCTGTCGCTTTTACATCACCGCCACCTTGCGCCCGAACCTTTGCGTGTTCGGGCGCGCGCGTATCAGCCAATGGACCTGGTTTCCGAAAAGAATATTGATCGCAAAGCAGCGATGTTACAGATTCCACCGCTGATCAAAGCCTATCTGCGACTCGGCGGATGTGTGGGTGACGGGGCCTTTGTCGATCATGCCTTTAATACCACCGATGTGTGTTTGGTGATGGATACGGCCAAGATGACCGAACGCCAAAAAGGTCTCTATGTTAAGGATCGTAAAGAATGAGCCCGACATGGGATCCCGGTGAGCGCCCCAATGATCCACCAATTTCACCGCTGGGGTGGGGTTTGGTGCTGGTTCGCGTTCCCGCGTTGATTGTGGTGATCTTTGGTGGCTTGATCGTTCTTCTCGCGCTTCGTCTGATCGAACGACCGCTTTTTGGCCAGGATCGTCCTTGGACCCCTTGGATCACTCAAACCGTTTGTAAGGTGACCCTGCGGGTTATGGGGTTGCCCTTGACGGCGAAAGGGCCGCGCATGGTCGGACCCGGTGCCATTGTTGCCAACCACGCGTCTTGGTTAGATATTTTTGTGCTCAATAGTCGCAAGAACGTCTATTTTGTCTCCAAGGCTGAGGTGGCAAAATGGCCGGGGATTGGCTGGCTGGCGCGGGCAACCGGCACTGTGTTTATCAACCGTGACCGCCGCGAGGCCAAAGCCCATGCCACGGTGATCGAAGATCGGTTGTTACAGGGGCATCGTCTGCTGTTTTTTCCAGAAGGGACCTCAACCGATAGCCGACGAGTCTTACCTTTTAAGACAACGCTTTTCGCGGCCTTCTATTCCGACCGTTTGCAACATGCGCTTCAGGTGCAGCCAGTGAGTGTCGTTTATCAAGCCCCCGCGGACGCGGACCAGCGGTTCTATGGCTGGTGGGGGGACATGGATTTTGGTCCATCCCTCATCAAGATGCTAGCTCAGGCGCGTCATGGGTCCGTGACCTTGATCTATCACCCCCCATTGCGAGTCGATGCTTTTGCAAACCGTAAAAGCCTTGCCGCAGCTTTGGAGACAAACGTGCGGCAAGGTTTTGACAATCAGCAAATAGGTGGATGAAGTTTGGGTTTTAACCCATTGCTTCCATAAGTGAATTTAGCGCTTTCAGGGGGTCGTCTGTTGCCCAAATCTCTTCGCCAATGGCAAAAAAATCAGTGACTGGGCTTAGAGTTTTCACTTCCTCCATGGTTACGCGACCTTCGGCAACAACTGGTACCTCGATCATCTGCGACCACCACTCGAACAGCTCATGATCGGCCAATTCCCCATCACCAAGCGAACCGGATACTGGCCCAAAGGACACGTAGTCGGCCCCGGCTTCACCGGCGGACATCCCGTCGTGGCTGGACTGCGAACAATAGGCCCCAACAATCGCATCCGGTCCAAGTTCCTTGCGAGCATGGCGAACTGTGCGAGAACCATCAAGAAGATGCACCCCGTCAAGCCCCAAACGTTTGGCCAAAACCACATGGGTGTCGATCACCAAGGCCACATCAGCGCGATGTGCCACTTCGCGGATGGCGTCGGCCGCACGGGTTAGGCGGTCTTCGTCATGCGTGGCCAAAGACAGGCGAAGGCAAGCGATTTCAGCCCCTTGCAACACGGTCTCCAACCGAGCAGGGAAACTGCTCAGGTCAAATTCCGGAGGGGTCACAAGATAAATCTGGGGGCGGTCCTGATCAGCCATGAGATGCTCTTTTGCCTTTGCTTTGGCAGGTGTCTTAGCGCGTTGATGCGGTTTTGGCTATCGTGTTTTCGCCGGTCTCGCTTTGGAGGCTTTCGGTTTTTTGGGCGGTTTGGGGGGAAGGGAGGCCGCAAACGCCATGGCAAGTTCGGTTAGCTTCACACGCGTTTCATCATCCGCCAAAACATCGTCGTCCACTTCGACCATGCCTTTCATCGGGCGTCCGGTAAAGCTCAGTTCCTGAACTCCGGGTAGGGCAAGCGCGGTTTCATAGCGATCCGGACCCACGCGATACATGCCGCCGCCCTTGTGAACGCCGCAAACCATATTACCAAAGCTCAAAAAACACAGCCCGCCAAACATGCGCTTTTCTTCACCTCCGGGTAAATCACCGGCACTCATCAGATCATCGCGCATAAGCGTTGCGTGGCCTTCGTCATAGGGCATGAAACACCTCCTTGTTTGCGACCAGCATAGAGGATTGGAGGCCTCGGCGGGAGTTTGTTTGGCGAGATGAAGGAGGGGGCTTGCGCATTTATCACCCGCATCCTAGGCCTAGGGCGCAGTCAGGAGAGTATGATGGGATCGGGAAAACTTCAGCCAGCCTTTGTTTTGGTGCGTCCGCAAATGGGCGAAAACATTGGTGCGGCGGCGCGGGCGATGTTGAATTTTGGCTTGGACAACATGCGGGTTGTTGCGCCGCGTGATGGCTGGCCGAGCGAATCTGCGGTGGCAATGGCGTCAGGGGCCGGTCGGGTCTTGGACGATGCCCAACTATGTGACGATCTTGCTGGGGCGCTTGAGGATCGGACATTTACTTTTGCGACAACGGCGCGGCCGCGGGATTTGACCAAGACGGTGTTCACCCCGGAACAAGCAATGAAAGAGGCGCGGGACCGGATCGCCAAAGGCCAAAAAGTGGCGGTGATGTTTGGACCAGAACGCGCCGGGCTTGAGAATAATGATATTGCCCAGGCAAATGCGATCATTTCGGTGCCCGTTAACCCCGATTACGCCAGTCTGAACCTCGCGCAATGTGTCTTGCTTTGCGGCTATGAATGGATGCGGGCAACAGCTGCGGCAGAGCCGATTGTAGATGTCCTTGCTGGAACCGAGATGGCCAATGGCCAAGAGATTGAGCACCTGGCCCTGCATTATCAGGATCGCATGCAAGAGGCCGGGTTCTTTTACCCCGAACACAAAGCCGAAAGCATGAAGGTCAATCTTCGCAATATGTGGAGCCGGATGCCGCTAACGCGGGCCGATGTGCAAATGTTGCATGGGATGATGCGGCAGGTGGTGCGTTGGAAGGATAAGGACTAGCACAAAAAAACGGACCGGGTGTGCCGGTCCGTTAGTCATTGCCGGATCAGGGAGGGGAGATTCCGGCGATGGTGACTGTGTGATTAGTATTTTTTGCCGTAATTGTTGTGCTTTGGTTTGTAGTGGCTGGAGCAGGCGTGATTTTGAAGATATTTGCCGGCCACCCAGTAATGATTGTGGTTGTAGGACACTTTTGCCCAACCGTGCTGCCAACCGACCACATGGATCTGGGTGCAAGCATGGAAGGTTCCAATCACATTGTAATGTGTGCCGGGGCCAGAGCGGGCATTGAGTTTGATCCCATGTTCAATCCAGGCTGAGCTGGCGGAGGCGGTGGTGGCACCGATGGATGCGGCGGCGATGATGGCGGAAATCAGAAGCTTTTTCATTGGTACGGTCCTTTGTGTGAATGTCTATTGGCAGTGTCTTAAATTCTGTATTCACCCTACATCATTGGACCCGCCGCCCTAAGTCTGGAAAGTCTGACCAAGGTATTCCTTACCCTGTGACACCTTGTTCAGGGGTGGTTGAAGCCGGTGCGCCGCGGCCTTAGTGTCACGCGCAAATGGAGATGTGATATGGCTGAAAAGCGCAAGCTGTTCGAAGATGTGAGCGAAGCTCAGGCCAAACCGGCGGAACCGTCGGGCGGGATGATTGACGCGGGAAAACGTGGGGCGCGCCGGGCCATTCGTGGCTGGTTGATGCTGCTGTTTGTTTTGGTCGTGGTGATGATCGCCGTTGGTGGTCTAACCCGGTTGACTGATAGTGGATTGTCGATCACCGAATGGCGTCCCGTCACCGGGGCCATGCCGCCGATGAGTGCCGAGGCCTGGGCTGCTGAGTTTGCCAAGTATCAGCAAATTCCTGAATATCAGCTGGAAAACAAAGGCATGAGCCTTACGGAGTTTCAGTTCATCTATTGGTGGGAATGGGGCCATCGCCAATTGGGCCGGGTCATCGGCCTTGTTTGGGCGATCGGGTTCTTTGGGTTTTTGGCGGCCAAGCGTATTCCGACAGGTTGGAGCGGTCGCTTGTTTGGACTGGGCGTTTTGGGCGGATTGCAGGGGGCCGTGGGTTGGTGGATGGTCTCGTCTGGCTTGACCGGACAAATGACCGATGTGGCATCGTATCGGTTGGCAACCCATCTTGGTCTCGCTTTTGTGATCCTTGGGTTCATCGCGTGGTACATCTATGGATTGGGCCGGGAAGAGCGTGATTTGATGCAGGCGCGGCGTTTGGCCGAATCCAAATTGTTCTCTATGTCGACCGGGTTGATGCATTTCGCCTTTTTGCAAATCCTGTTTGGGGCTTTGGTGGCGGGCATTGATGCCGGGCGGACTTTTAACGATTGGCCCCTCATGGCAGGCGGGATTTTGCCGCCAGAGATGTTTGACATTCAGCCAGTTTGGCGCAACTTATTCGAGAATGCAGGTCTTGTTCAATTCCTTCACCGTGTGCTCGGGTATCTTTTGTTTGCCTTTGGCATTGTGGTTTGGCGGCGCGGTCGCAAATCGCCCAACGGTGACACGCGGTTCCGGTTCAACGCTGTGTTTGCCATGCTAAGTGTGCAGGTGCTTTTGGGGATCGTGACGGTTCTCTATATTGCGCCATGGCATTTGGCATTGCTGCACCAACTGGGCGCGGTTGTGCTTTGGGCTTTGATCCTGCGGGCGCGCTTTGCGGCGCGTTATCCAACTGAACAATCCATCCGAGGAGCCGCGTGATATGAACGCTTTTAACGATTTGATGGCCTTTCACCGAGACACTGAGGCGCTTGGGCAAATCTCTGGGCGCTTGGGCTGGGATCAGGAAACCATGATGCCAACCGGTGCCGGAGAACAACGTGCCGATGAAAGCGCCGCCATCGAAGGCATCATCCATCAGCGTAAAATTGATCCACGAGTCGGAGAGTGGCTCGCGGCAATTGATGACACTGCGCTCGATGATGTTGGACGCGCTCAGGTTCGCTTGATCCGTCGTGCCTATGAGCGCAGTTCGCGGGTGCCCGAACGACTTGTCGCGGAAATGGCGCGGGTGTCGACGCGGGCCCATAAAATCTGGGCCGAGGCGCGCTCAGATGACAATTTTGCCGCCTTTGCGCCAGTTCTCAAAGAAATCGTGGCCTTGCGTCAGGAAGAGGCGCAAGCTCTCGCCGGTGATGGCGATATGTATGATGCCTTGTTGAACGAGTATGAGCCCGGTACCAAGGCAAGCGAACTTGAGGCAATGTTTGGGGCTTTGCGTCCCCGTCTTGTGGCCCTCCGCGAGGCGGTTCTTTCCAAGCCAGATATGCCCGGTTTGAGCGGGTCTTTTGACCCTGAAGGCCAGATGCGGGTCACCGAAAAACTCGCGGCACAGTTTGGCTATGATTTTAACCGCGGGCGCATTGACAAGGCCGTTCATCCGTTCAGTTCCGGAAGCGGAAACGACGTGCGGATCACAACCCGCACCGAACCTCTTGACCCGTTCAATTGTTTTTACTCGACAATTCATGAGGTTGGCCATGGGTGCTATGAACAAAACATAGATCAAGCCTATCGCCTGACCCCTTTGGGGCGCGGGGTGTCGATGGGTGTTCATGAAAGCCAAAGCCGAATTTATGAAAACCAGCTTGGGCGCTCACGTGCTTTTACCGGTTGGCTTTTTGGGCAAATGCGCGATGAATTTGGCGACTTCGGTGTTTCTGACGAAAACGCATTTTATGGGGCCGTGAACCGGATCAAAAACGGCTACATTCGTACAGAGGCGGATGAGGTTCAGTACAACCTGCATGTTCTTTTGCGGTTCGACTTAGAGCGTGCGATTATCTCTGGCGGCCTATCCGTGGATGACCTTGAAGCGGCTTGGAATGATCGGTTTGAAGCTGATTTCGGCTATGCTGTCGACAAAGCGTCAAACGGCGTTTTGCAAGACGTGCATTGGTCGGCTGGGTTCTTTGGCTATTTTCCAACCTATTCGCTGGGCAATGTTTATGCTGGCTGTCTTAATGAAGCGTTGCGCGCAGAGGTTCCTGATCTAGATGATCAACTTGCGCGCGGTGACACCTCGGCGGCGACAGGCTGGTTGCGGGAAAACCTTCAACAACACGGCGGTTTGCGCGAGGCAGTTGATACGATCCAGCACGCGACTGGCAAAGAACCAAGCGAGGGGCCGCTTTTGGATTACCTCGAAGCCAAGTTCAAAGACATCTACGATCTATAAAATGAGGTGGGCGGGGGAAACCCCGCCACCTACAAAAGTGCCATACGTTCGGCCCGCTCAGGGTCCGGAAATGGCCGATACAGTGCAAAATCCGAATTCAGAATCTGTTCATGAACCGCGCGGTAGAGCCGTTCGATATTGTCATCCTGTGTTCCATTCATTCGGAACGCTTGATCCAATTGCGCCAAATCGTTGACCTCGATCTGTAAAAGAAAATCGCGATAGCAGTCCGCGGCGAGATTCAATTTGCGTCGGTATAAATGCCAACGCAGGATGACGCCTTGGGTCATCAAATGGTCCAACCAAATCTCGGCAGCATGGGCAAAGGCCAGCGCTTTGGAATCATTTTTCAGATCAATCATGCATGTGTAGAGGTTCATCAAAATCTCCTTTGAGCGCAAATTGCCAGACAGAGATTGAAACCCTCTTAAAACGCAAAACACCGGCCGAAGCGGGGAGCCACGGCCGGTGTTTGTTGGAAAAGCTGCTGTGCTTACTCGTCGCTGGTTCCCTCGGGACCACTTTCGGAGATCACTTCGGCATCCTCGATGTCGTCGTCACCTTGATCGGCAATCCGCGCAACCGAAACAACAACTTCTTTCTTGCCGGTGCGGAAGACGTTGACGCCGCCAGCCCCTCGCGAGCGGAAGGAAATGCCGTCAACGGGCACGCGGATCGATTGACCTGTTGATGTGGCCAACATGATCTGGTCACCCATTTCAACCGGGAAGCTGGCCACAAGGGGGCCGCCGCGCATCGCTTTGTCAAAGGCTTGAACACCCATGCCGCCGCGTCCGCGCACCGGATAATCGTGGCTGGAGCTCAACTTACCAGCGCCTTTTGATGTGATCGTCAAAAGCAGGTTTTCGGCGGCTGACATCTCGGCATAGCGTTCTTGGCTGAGCTGAGCGTTGGCGTTGCCTTCTTCTTCCGTCGGCAGTTCTGCATCATCGGCAAGACCGGCCATGGCACGGCGCATTTTGAGGTAGGCTGCGCGTTCATCTGGCGTTGCTTCGAACTGACGAATAACGGCCATCGACACGACCTTGTCATCACCGAGCAGTTTGATGCCCCGCACACCAACCGAAGCGCGGCTGTTAAAGACCCGAACATCGGTGGCCGGAAAGCGGATCGCACGGCCACTATCAGTGACCAACATGACGTGGTCGTCATTTTCCGCAATGCGTACATCGATCAGCTTTGTGTCTGCGTGATCGTCTTCGAACTTCATCGCGATCTTGCCGTTGGATTTCACATTTGTGAAGTCTGACAGCTTGTTACGGCGCACAGTTCCAGCGGATGTGGCAAAGACAACTTGCAAATCATCCCAATCATCCTCGTCCCGATCGACCGGCATAATCGCGGCAATGGAGACACCCGATGGGATCGGCAACAGGTTGACAATAGCCTTGCCCTTGGACGTGCGCGAGCCTTGCGGCAAGCGCCAAGTTTTGAGCTTGTAGGCCATGCCATCGGTGGTGAAGAACAACAATTGCGTATGCGTGTTGGCCACAAATAGCGTGGTCACCACATCGTCGTCTTTCATCGCGCCGCCGGACACGCCTTTCCCGCCGCGCTTTTGGGCGCGGAAATCAACAAGCGGCGTGCGTTTGATGTAACCTTCGGCGGTGACGGTGACGACCATATCGGACCGTTCGATCAGGTCTTCATCATCCATGTCACCGGCCCAATCAACGATCTCGGTACGGCGAGGTACGGCGAAATCATCGCGAACCTTGCGCATTTCATCCGAGATAATTGTCATGATGCGGTCACGGCTGCTTAGAATATCAAGGTATTCCTTGATCTTAGCCGCCAGTTCTTCCAGCTCATCGGTAACTTCTTTGACACCGAGTTGTGTCAGGCGCTGCAAACGCAGTTCCAAGATCGCTCGGACCTGTGTTTCAGAGAGATTATAAGTGCCGTCGTCGTTCGCCTTGTGGGTCGGATCGTCGATCAAGGCAATATATGGCAGAATCTCATGCGCAGGCCATCGCCGCTCCATCAATTTGGCGCGGGCTTCGGCGGCATCGGCCGATGCGCGGATGGTGGCGACCACTTCGTCAACATTAGATACCGCAACGGCCAAACCGCAAAGGATATGGCTACGTTCGCGGGCCTTGCGGAGCAAATAGGCTGTGCGCCGCAAAATCACGTCTTCGCGGAAATCCAAGAAAGCCGTGAGGAACCCGCGCAGCGTGAGCTGCTCCGGGCGTCCGCCGTTTAAGGCCAGCATGTTACAGGCAAAACTTGTCTGCATGGGCGTAAAGCGGAACAGCTGGTTGAGAACAACCTCGGCTGTTGCATCACGTTTCAGTTCAACCACGACTCGCACACCGTTGCGGTCGGATTCGTCCTGAACATGGGCGATGCCTTCGATCTTTTTGTCGCGGGCCGCTTCAGCGATTCGTTCGATCATGGTCGATTTGTTCACCTGATAGGGAATCTCGTCGATCACAATGGCGTAGCGATCTTTGCGGATCTCTTCGACCCGGGTTTTGGCGCGAATGATGACGCTGCCGCGGCCTTCGGTATAGGCTTTGCGCGCACCTGTCCGACCAAGGATCACACCACCGGTTGGAAAATCTGGGGCAGGGACGAAGTCAATCAACTGCTCGCTGCTCAGATCGGGGTTTTCGATCAACGCAAGCGCGGCGGTGATAACTTCGCCAAGGTTGTGCGGCGGAATACGGGTGGCCATACCAACCGCAATGCCTTCGGCCCCATTGACCAACACGTTGGGGTAGCGAGCCGGGAGAACCGTGGGTTCCCGTTCCTTGCCATCATAGTTGTCTTGGAAATCAACGGTGTCTTTATCGATATCCTGCAACAGGTTCAGCGCCGATTTCTCAAGTCGAGATTCGGTGTAACGCATGGCAGCGGCGCTATCGCCATCCATCGAGCCAAAGTTGCCCTGACCATCAATCAGTGGCAGCGACATCGAGAAGTCCTGCGCCATACGCACAAGAGCGTCGTAGATCGCGCTATCGCCGTGGGGGTGATAGTTCCCCATGACTTCACCAACGGGTTTGGCGCATTTGCGATAGGATTTGTCGGGCGTGTAGCCACCATCATACATATGATACAAAATGCGTCGATGAACGGGTTTCAAACCGTCCCGCACATCGGGAATCGCCCGGCTAACAATCACGCTCATCGCATAATCGAGGTAGCTGGTTTTCATCTCCTGTTCGATGGAGATTGCCGGACCACTGTATGCGGGCGGGTTTTCGTCTGTATTATCAGGAGTTTCTGGCGTGTCGTTCACGTAGATTGCCTACTCGGTTATCTGCCACATCTTGTTGAAGGTTTTATAACAGATGCAGGATGTAGGGTGCAATGGCAGCGTTTCTGTCCAATCTTAGCAGCCGGCCACATTGTCTGCTAACAGACTGTTTTTATTGAAAAGTAAAGATTTTTGCCGCAGCCTTCTTTTACAACAAAAACAAAGAGGCGCGAAATGCAGACATCTGAAACCGAATTGATGCTCAAAGGCTATGGTCTCACCACGGCGGAATTGTTCTATCACATGCCTGATTACCCGCATGTTTTGAACAGCTTCGTCTGGCAGGACTACGATTTGGCCCCTGATCACGACAAGCTATTCGATTTTATCGCCTTTTGGCACGATGAGATCGAAGGACCGCTTCATTCGGTGCGCTTTACGCATCGTAAAATGATTTCGCCGGGGGAATGGCGCAATGTGGTTGGGGAGTTCAAGTACCACTAAACAAAAACACCGGGGAAGGTCCCCGGTGCTTCGATGTCTGGAAAATTTTTGGTTGGCCAACAGGAGGCATCAAGGGATGATGCGGGTGTATTTGACACCTTCCAACGTCGCCCCCACGCGCAAACCTGCCTGACCAAACACAATGGCAATGACCGGAGACAGCGCCGTTGTGGTCTCCGTCGACAGCTTTTCGCCCCGTTCGGGTGTCGCGTATTCGATGTTGGCCCCGGCTGCATAGCCGGGCGAACGACGGAAAGTCGCCAAGGCGTCGTTTGTCATGAAGAACAAGACATGCGCGTATTGTTGGGCACCGATTTGCAACCCGCCCGAAGCTTTGGCCAAGGAATAATAGTCAACGGTTGCGCCTCCAACGCGTAGCGCGCCTTTGCCGTAGGCTCCGCCAAGGCCAAACCCAGCTTCGGTCACAAGAGGCATTACCAAAATACCAACTGATTTTGCCGCCAAGTCGCGGGTCGATGGGTAATCCGAATAAAGCTGGCTTAGCGTGCTGTCGACGCGGGCGTCAATAGTTGCCGGGCCACGGCTCCCGACGCCGTTACCACAGGCGGCCACCAGCGCAGTCGCGCCAAGGCCAAAGGTCAATTTTCGTCTCGAAAGGGTCATGTCGCTCGTTCCTTGCCATTCCTTTGGGCCAATCGCTTGCCTGCGGCCCAGATCCGGCTTTTGGTGCCGGTTAATTGGTCTTATACGCAGCAAAACAAGGCTTGTCACCTCACCTTGCCGCGCGCTTTTGTGTCTTGGGCGAAAGATTGCTAGCCGTTTAGGATTTTAGCGGCAGCCGGGGCAAAATAGGTCAAAATACCGTCACATCCCGCACGTTTAAAGGCCACGAGACTTTCTAACATGACTTTTTCGCCGTCGACCCAACCGCGTTCGCCAGCCCCGGCCAACATCGCGTATTCACCCGACACCTGATAGGCAAATGTCGGTGCGCCGAACATGTCTTTGGCGCGGCGGCAGATATCGAGATAGGGCATGCCCGGTTTGACCATGACCATGTCGGCCCCTTCCAACAAGTCGCGTTCAATCAGACGCATCGCCTCGTCTGAATTTCCGGCTTCCATCTGATAGGTCTTTTTGTCGCCCTTAAGCGCGCCAGACGCCCCAACCGCATCGCGGAATGGCCCATAAAAGGCCGAGGCAAATTTGGCCGCATAGCTTAACAACAAAACATCGTGGTGCCCGCCAGATTCCAACCCATCGCGCAATGCGCCGATCCGGCCATCCATCATGTCCGACGGGCCGATGATATCTGCGCCTGCTTCGGCCTGTGACATGGCTTGCTTGACCAAGGCCTCAACTGTGCGGTCATTGACGATCACACCGTCCTCAACAAACCCGTCATGGCCATTGATATTATAGGGGTCCAACGCAACATCGGTCATGATGGCAATGCCGGGCACCGCCTCTTTGATGGCGCGGGTCGCCCGGTTTGAAAGGTTTTCTGGATTCCACGCCTCGGCGCAATCCTCGGTTTTAAGGCTTGGGTCGGTGTAGGGAAACAGGCAGATCGACGGGATGCCAAGCGCATAGGCCTCGCGTGCGGCCTCGACAACCTTGTCAACCGAGAGCCGGTTTACTCCCGGCATCGAGGGAATGGGTTCGACAACACCTTCGCCATCACGCACGAATACCGGCCAAATGAAATCACCGGGACTGAGTGTTGTTTCCTGAACCAAAGCACGGATCGCAGGTGTGCGGCGCAAACGGCGCAGGCGGGTGGCGGGAAAGGGGGCAACAGTCGGTTTCATAGTGAAGTCCTTGTAAACGTCGCATTTGGGTGGCATGGAATGTCCATTGTCTCAAGCCCCATTTGGCGTTTCGTGCCACTGGGTCGCGAAACACAGACAATTCGCTATTAATTCGCCGTCGCCGGAATAGGCCGGCACAAGGAAAGAGCAGCACATTGGACTGGTACACCACCGTCTTTGAAGTCATTGACACCCGGTCGTTTTCGAACCTGTGGTACTGGATTATCTTGGCCGTGACCTGGTCATCTATTAGCCATTGGGTTTTGGGTGTGCCGTTCGACATGGTTGCGCGGGCGCGCCGCAACGGCGGGCAGGCAGAAAAAGATCTCGAAGATCTGGTCCGTATCAATGCCAACCGGTTTTTGTTCATTGTGCAAGAAGCCGGGCTTTGGATGACCGCTCTTGTTTCGGGGATTTTGACGGCTTTGTTGATCCTTGGCATTTACTATGGTGTGGAATTCGCACAGGCCATTTTCCTGCTGATGTTCCCACTGACATTTGTTGGCTTGCTAAGCATCTATTCGGCGCGCAAAGTCAAAGCAGGCGAAGATAGCGGAGATGCCCTTTGGCGTCGCTTGCGGATTCATCGGATGAGCACGCAAATGATTGGCATGGTGTCGATTTTCCTGACCGCCATGTGGGGTATGTACCACAACCTGTCGTCCTTTATTCACTGAAATATATGGCGCGCTAGGTCGTTAATCGCGGTTTAACGCGCGTGTCAAAGTAAACTCGTGGTTGACCTTGCGGGTGCCGAAAGGCATTCGGTCCATATGGTTGACACACATGTATTAATGGGCGGTGCCCCCGAAGGGTTTGATGCCCGTCTCGTTCTGGATGAAATGGCACGCGCTTCTGGGCCGGTCATTCATATCGCACGCGATGACAAACGGCTGGCGTCCATGCGTGATGCTCTGGCGTTCTTGGCCCCAGATGTCCCGGTTGTTAGCTTTCCGGGCTGGGATTGTTTGCCTTTTGATCGTGTGTCGCCCAACGCGGATATTTCTGCTGCTCGTATGGCGGCATTGGCTGGCTTCCTGCACGGAATGCCAAGCCAATACATTCTGTTAACCACCTTATCCGCGGCAATGCAGCGTGTTCCGGCGCGTGATGTCTTGCGCGAAGCGGCCTTTGTCGCGCGGGTTGATTCCCGTGTCGACGAAGAGGCCCTGCGCGGTTTCCTGGTGCGCATGGGCTTTAGTCAGGCCCCAACTGTGACAGAACCCGGTGACTACGCCATTCGAGGCGGTATCGTTGATATTTTTCCACCCGGAGAAGGCGGGCCGGTTCGGCTTGATTTCTTTGGTGATGTTCTGGACGGGGCGCGCCGCTTTGATCCGGCCACACAGCGTACCACCGAAAAGCTGGACATGGTTGAACTTGCTCCTGTGTCCGAAGTCATTCTGGACGAGGCTGCGATCACGCGGTTCCGTCAGAATTACCGCATCGAATTTGGTGCCTCGGTCAAAGACGATCCGCTCTACGAGGCGGTCAGTGCCGGGCGCAAACATCAAGGCATCGAACATTGGTTGCCGTTTTTCCACGAGCGGTTGGAAACACTGTTTGATTACCTGCCTGGTGTGCCGCTTTTACTCGATGATCAGATGACTCCGTCGCGTCTGTCGCGCTGGGAAAGTATCGAAGATCAATACGAAACACGGGCGCATGCGCTGACCCAGAAAAAGACGATGGGCAGTGTCTATAAACCAGTACCACCGGGCTTGTTATATTTGGACGATACCGCCTGGGAAGTCGCCATTGAGGGGCGGCGCGTTGTACAATTTCATCCACTCCCACAAGCCTCTGGCCCGGGTGTTGTTGATGCGGGCGGGCGTATTGGGCGCAATTTCGCACCAGAGCGTCAACAGGAAAACATAAGCCTTTTTGGATCATTGGCCGATCATGTTAAGGCCCGAATGGCGAATGGTCCGGTGCTCATCGCCTCTTATTCCGACGGCGCCCGCGAACGTCTAACCGGCTTGATCGAAGATGAAGGGCTGGCCGAGGCGATTCCGGTTGCCAATGGCACGCGCGTCGGCAAACGCGGTCTCCATCTGGCGGTGTGGTCGCTTGAAGCTGGCTTTGTAGCGCCATGGGACGGCCAAGAAATTACGGTTATTTCTGAGCAAGATGTTCTGGGTGATCGTCTGATCCGGGCGCCGCGCAAACGCCGCAAAGCCGAAAATTTCCTCACCGAAACCCAAAGCCTTAGCCCCGGAAATTTGGTGGTCCACGTCGATCACGGGATTGGTCGCTACCTTGGGCTTGAGGTCATTACAGCCGCCGGTGCGGCGCATGAATGCATCAGTCTGGAATATGCCGAAGAGTCCAAGCTCTATTTGCCAGTCGAAAACATCGAACTGCTGAGCAAATATGGCCATGACGAAGGGTTCTTGGACAAGCTGGGTGGTGGCGCGTGGCAGGCCAAAAAAGCCCGTCTCAAAGAACGCATTCGCGAGATGGCCGACAAGCTGATCCGCATTGCTGCGGAGCGGGCCTTGCGCAAAGCCCCGGTGATGGACCCACCGGTTGGCGCCAACGAAAGCTTTGCCGCGCGTTTTCCATATCAGGAAACCGACGATCAGTTAAACGCCATCAAGGACGTGATGGAAGACATGCATTCGGGCCAACCGATGGACCGTTTGATTTGCGGTGATGTTGGATTTGGCAAAACCGAAGTTGCCATGCGCGCGGCGTTTGTCGCCGCCATGTCGGGTGTTCAGGTCGCGGTGATTGCGCCGACAACCCTGTTGGCGCGTCAACACTACAAGTCATTTGCGGACCGATTTAGGGGCTTTCCTCTACAGGTCGCGCCTTTATCGCGCTTTGTAGGCACGAAAGAGGGCACTTTGACCCGCGAAGGGATTTCGCGCGGAACCGTTGACATCGCCGTTGGCACCCATGCGCTTTTGGCCAAGGGAATCCGGTTTGAGCGGTTGGGTCTTTTGATCATTGACGAGGAGCAGCACTTTGGCGTTCAGCACAAGGAACGCCTCAAACAACTGCGCTCCGACATTCATGTTCTGACCCTAACCGCAACGCCAATTCCGCGCACGTTGCAGCTTTCCCTGACCGGGGTTCGCGATCTGTCGATCATCGGAACGCCGCCCGTCGATCGTCTTGCGATCCGCACCTATGTATCGGAATTTGATGCAGTAACCGTGCGCGAAGCACTGCTGCGTGAGCATTACCGAGGTGGTCAGTCTTTCTATGTGGTGCCCCGCATTGCCGACCTTCCCGAGATCGAGGAATTCCTCAAAGAGCAGATGCCAGAAATTTCCTACGTTGTGGCCCATGGTCAAATGGCAGCTGGGGAACTTGATGACCGTATGAATGCGTTTTACGACGGTAAATACGACGTGTTGTTGGCCACAACGATTGTTGAATCCGGCCTCGATATTCCGACGGCCAACACCATGATTGTGCACCGTGCTGATATGTTCGGCCTTAGCCAGCTATACCAAATCCGGGGCCGTGTGGGGCGTTCGAAAACTCGGGCCTATTGCTATCTAACGACTAAACCCCGCGCCAAATTGACCGCAACAGCCGAGAAGCGTTTGCGGGTGCTAGGGTCGATCGACACTTTGGGCGCTGGCTTTAGCCTCGCCTCGCAAGACCTTGATATCAGAGGCGCTGGCAACCTTTTGGGCGAAGAGCAATCCGGTCAGATGCGTGATGTTGGGTATGAGCTTTATCAGTCCATGCTTGAAGAAGCGATTGCCAAGATCAAGTCTGGCAAGATGGAAGGGCTTACCGATGATGATGGCCAATGGGCACCGCAAATTAACTTGGGTGTTCCGGTTCTCATCCCCGAAGACTACGTGCCAGACCTCGATGTGCGCCTAGGATTGTACCGTCGATTGTCCTCCCTTAGCACCAAGGTTGAGTTGGAAGGTTTCGCCGCAGAACTCATTGACCGCTTTGGGAAATTGCCGCGCGAGGTCAACACGTTGATGCTTGTGGTGCGGATCAAAGCAATGTGTAAACGCGCCGGAATTGCCAAATTGGATGGCGGTCCCAAGGGGGCAACCGTTCAGTTTCACAACGATAAATTCGCGCGACCTGAAGGGTTGGTTGAATTCATGCGCGCGCAAGGGGATCTGGCCAAGATCAAGGACAACAAGATCATCGTCCGGCGCGACTGGCGCAGTGATGCGGATAAGATCAAAGGGGCCTTTGCCATTGCCCGCGATTTGGCCGAAGCGGCGGGCAAGATTAAGAAACGCGCTAAATGATTGGAAAGTAACCTGACTAGGTCGCAAGACCTTCCAAAAACAGGCGCGTTTCCTCGTTGGCAGGGAACATCAGCTCGATTTTTAAGTCCGACAAGGTGACTTCCTCGGCACTGCCAAATTGGGCCAGGGTGCTAAACAAAGACAAACGTGTTGGACCCGCCCGAAATATCGTTGGCGTTACGGGCGGCAAAGGAACCGGGGGCTCATAGGCCTTTATCGTTGGGTCATGGGCCAACAATTCAGCGGCTTGATCGAGTTCTGCGATACCACCGGCCTCGGCGCTTTCAGCACGCAAGCGCATTGTGATATGGTGTCCAAATTCGGGCCAATTCTCAATGGCTTCTGGGCCGACATTGGTTTCCAATAGTAACTGAATCATGCTTTGTCCGACGGTCAAGCCGATGCCAGAAAACAGTGTTTCGGCGGGTTTGTTCATTTGAGTGATACGCCAAAGCCGATCCATCACTGCGGCTGGGTATGGGGCATGGCGATCCAACATCCGATCTATAGCCTGAGAAAAGGGCGCAAGAGCAACCGCTTCGCGTTTCAAATCGGGGTAGACCGGGGCAAAGCCTGCTGCGACCAAGAGGCGATTGCGAGCAGGGCGCGGCATGTTCAGGGTTTCGGACAAGCGAAGTATCATGCCGCGGCTCGGACGGGCGCGCCCAGTTTCCAAGAATGACAGGTGCCGCGCTGATATTCCGCATTCGGTGGCCAAAGCCAGCTGGGACAAGCGACGCGTGGTCCGCCAGGTTTTCAAATCGTCTGCAAAATGGGTCATTGGGCCACAATAGCAGAGATTTAGCGCAAAACACTTACCTATGAGGTAAGTACTGCGTGATCAAATGGGCCGACAAGACCGATCAACTTATCCATGATGGGGTCAGGATGGGCCGTCAACGTATTAAAAAAAACGCCCGCCGGTGAGGGCGGGCGTTTGAGGTTAACCGCGACGGCGACGACGGCCGCCTCGGCCTCCGCCTTCACCTGGGGCTTTGTTGAATTTGATCCATTCGGCCCCGCCTTCGTCGTTGTTGGTGAGGAAATTGGCCGCGCGGATGGCTTCCATTTCCTTACCGGCCTTGGCTTTGGTGCTCCCCAAACCGAACAATTTGCAAAAGGCCTCATCATCCAAGTCGGCGGGCAAAACGATTCCGGCGGCTTCGACTTCGGCTTTCTTTTCAGCAAGCTTTTTGGGGCCAACGGGCAGGGCGATTGGATTCATGATCGCCGATGTCATGCCTGCGCCCATTGCCATGGGCAAAAACGCGTTGTTGATGCCGTGTCGGTTGGGCAAACCAAAGGAGATGTTGGACGCACCGCAGGTGGTGTTTACACCCAATTCTTCGCGCAAACGACGCACAAGGGTAAAGACCTGAAGGCCAGCCGTACCCATTGCGCCAATTGGCATAACCAGTGGATCAACAACGATATCATGAGCAGGAATGCCGAAATCTGCGGCACGTTCGACGATCTTTTTGGCCACGGCAAAACGCACATCCGGGTCTTCGGAAATTCCGGTATCGTCATTCGAAATCGCCACAACCGGAACGTTGTATTTTTTGACCAGCGGTAGAACCAGTTCAAGGCGCTCTTCTTCACCGGTAACGGAATTCAGCAACGGACGCCCTTCGGCGGCGGCAAGGCCGGATTCAAGCGCGCCGGGAACCGAGCTATCAATGCAGAGCGGACAGTCAGTAACTGCTTGAACTTTTTCGACGAGCGCTTTCATTAAGTCAGGTTCAACAAAATTGTTGTCCGCATAGCGTGGATCTTCGGCCATTTTGTTGGAAAACACCGCGCCAGAGTTAATATCCAATACCGTGGCCCCGGCAGCAACCTGAGCAAGGGCATCGGCCTCAACCCGTGAAAAATCTCCGGCTTCAAGTTCAGCATTCAGGATTTTACGGCCTGTTGGGTTGATCCGTTCGCCGATCACACAGAAGGGCTGATCAAAACCGATGATCGCGGTTTTGCTTTTGGATTCAATGATAGTACGGGTCATACTTTATCCTTGGATAGGCGCTACGGGCGCGGCCGCAGGGCCGCCGTTATTGATGGCCCAATTGGCGTTGGTTTTGATGCCGCCAAGTGGGAAGAAATGCACGCGTTCGATGTTGAAGTCGGGGTTCGCGGCTTTGTGAGAGGCCAGTTTGGTCAACACGTCCGTTGGTTCATAGGGCAAGAGCAGCTTGGATACATCCATAGCGCGTTTTTGCAAAACCTTGAGCGACGGGCCGACACCGCAGGCGATGGCGAACTTGATCAAAGTTTGCAATTTGGCAGGGCCAGCTATGCCAATATGAATTGGAATATCAATACCTTCTGAGGCGAGACGATCGGCCCAGGCGATGATCGGATCGGCATCAAAGGCAAACTGTGTCGCCAAGGCCATCTCTGCATCTGTGGTCTCGTTGAACGCCTGCTTCCAGCGCAACGCGTCCATCACGGCGTTATCGCCGCCATTTGGATCAATGTCTTTGTTGCCCTCGGGGTGGCCTGCGACGTGCAGTCGTTTGAAGCCCGCCTTGTCGAACAAGCCGGTTTCCAGCAATTGCATCGAGCTGTGGAAATCACCGTGGGGCTGAGCAACACCACCTGCCAAAAGCAGCGCCTGCTCCACTCCGGCTTCGCCCTGATACATGGCGATCCAGTCTTCCAAGGTCGCGGCGTCGTTGATGATACGCGCCGGGAAATGCGGCATCACAGTGTAGCCTTGGTCAGCCAAACGTTTGGCCGTCGCAACCATTTCAGCGATTGGCGTGCCTTCGATATGGGCGATGTACACGCGTGTATCGGCCGGTAAAAGAGCGCGAAAATCGTCAATCTTGCCCGCGGTGCGTGGCATCACCTCGATGGAATAACCTTCGAGAAAGGCCTCAAGATCAGCGTTGCGCTGTCCGGTCTGTGTTGCGTCGTTGCGCTTGCGGAAATTCAGCAGAGCCATGATGGCCTCCCTCAGCTTCATGGCAGGACTTATGCCCAACCATCGTTTGCAATAAGCACCTTGAGGCGCTCTTGGTCATATTCGGTGTCCAATCGAGTGGCTTCTGATGCGGCCACTTCGGTTTGATCACCGTCCTGAGATCCAGAGGGAATTTTACGCCATTCCGCCAAATACGCGTCGGTATCAATCTGACCACCCTTCATGGCGGCGCGATCAATCGCCTGTTCAAAGCGTTCGGGCAATTGCACCTTGGCGGCGCGGCGCCCTTTGCCCACGATCACTTGGGCGGGAATGTCACGCCAATAGACGATCGTGATATCTGGCATTTTGCTGATTCCTCTTGGTCCTCTTAGAACCTTTAGCTGTGAGACGGTGGCGTTCGTTGTCGGTTTTCGACTTGTGCCAATCCATGAGCGACAGGGTAGGGCCTGCGCAAAGATTGTTAAACCTCTTGGGATCGTCTAAGTTTTCAGGATAAACATGAGGCAAATTAACCTTGTCGCCAAACTCTCGCCCCAAACTGGGAATATGAAGAAGAGAGACAAGGATAGGGGGCGCAGGCCAATGGTCATCGCAGTTGACGCACATAAGCTGGCCTATATGGCCCTTCCCAAGGCCGGGTGCTCCTCGGTCAAGGAAGCGTTGGCGCGGCTGGACCCATCGGTTAGCTTACCCGCCGAAAAGGATGTTACCCTATATACATGGCATGACATTTACCCGACGGCTCGGTTTCGGCCGCACCGTTTCGAAGAATTTGGCGACTATTGGCGGTTTTGCGTGGTGCGCGACCCGATCAAACGGCTTCTGTCCGTCTATACAAACCGAGTGTTGCAGTTTGGGGATCTAAAAAACAGCATCAAATTGCGCGACGGTCGCGATTGGTTGCCCAATGTGCCGCGTGACCCAAGCCCGGATGAGTTTTTCCAAAACTTGGATGTGTACAAACAGGCGGCCTCAAGTGTGAAACACCACGCGATTGAAGCCTGGCTTTTTGTGGGGCGGAATTTGAACGCCTATAACAAGGTCTATAAAACCGAAGAGCTCGGAAAATTGGCCTATGATCTTAGCCTTTTGACTCGTCAGCATGTTGACATGCCACGGCGCAATACCTCCGAGGCCAAATTGTCGATTGATGATTTGGATGGGAAAACGATTGACGCCATTCGCCCGTTTCTTGAGGGCGAATATGATTTCTTGTCAGAGTTTTACGAGAATCCTTTGGGTCCACGGCGTCATGCGTCTTGCGCGATGCCGATCCGCCGCGTATCGTAAACTCAAGTTGAAATCGGAGGGCGCAAAGTTATGGCGCCCAAGCGTCCCAAGGCTGCGGGCGCTTTCCCGAAACCGGTCGAGAGCACCGCGCCATTACGGCCAGACCCCAATGCGCTTTATGCTGCCTTGGATCTGGGCACGAACAGTTGTCGCATGTTGGTTGCCCAACCCAAGGGTAGCCAGTTTCATGTGATTGATAGTTTCTCGAAGTCTGTCCAACTCGGGCAGGGGCTTGAGAAATATGGTCGACTAAGCCGCGCCTCGATGGGGCGAACGGTGTCGGCTCTGAGAGTGTGCCGTCAGAAAATTGAACGCCACGGGGTAACCCGTATGCGCCTTGTGGCGACAGAAGCTTGTCGTCGCGCCGGCAATGGTGGCGAGTTCATGCATCAGGTCCGCCGCGAAACCGGCTTGCCACTCGAGATTATTGAACCCGAAGAAGAAGCGCGTTTGGCGGTGATTTCCTGTGCGCCACTGGTGTCGACCAAAACCGAACAGTTGTTGGTGGTTGATATCGGCGGTGGGTCAACTGAACTTGTCTGGATTGACCTTAGCTCGGTTCCGGCCCGCGATCGCCCCCGCGCTATCATGCGTCTTCATGCGGGTTTCCATCCGCCCGATAGTCCGTTTCCGACGGCCAAAGTCGTCGATTGGATCAGCGTGCCCTTAGGTGTTGCGACCCTACGGGATCAATTCTCTGATGTGTCCGATGACGCGGCGCGTTACGCCTTGATGAGCTGGTTCTTTGAAGAACAACTGGCGGATTTCGCCCCATACGCGGATGAGCAGACCCGAGAAGGCTTTCAAATCGTTGGAACATCCGGGACGGTGACAACTGTCGCCGCCTCACATCTGGGACTGCGCCGCTATGATCGTACCAAGGTAGACGGCCTTCGCATGTCCTCTGATCAGATCGAAGCCGTGATCCGTCGCTACCTCGATTTGGGGCCGACCGGGCGTCGGAGAGATCCGCGTATCGGGCCGGATCGCCAGGCGCTGATCATGTCCGGTTCCGCGATTTTACAAGCATTGTTGCGGGTTTGGCCAACAGATCGACTGAGTGTTGCGGATAGGGGATTGCGCGAAGGCTTGCTTTACGCGCAGATGTCCGCTGATGGGGTTTTGGAAGACGGACCTTTGTGATAGGTGCCGATTTTCGGCGAATATCGTTCCGCGCAATCCGCAAGAGGCAGAAACCATGGCCAAGTCACCTAAAAACGCATCCGGGCGCGGCCAGCGCGACCTCAAGGTCAAAGTAAAAACCGCACGTGGGCGCAAGCTTTCGTCGACGCTTTGGTTGCAACGCCAATTGAACGACCCCTATGTCAAACGGGCACAGGCCGATGGTTATCGTGGTCGAGCGGCTTATAAGATATTGGAATTGGACGATAAGTATCGTTTTCTAGTTCCGGGCGCGCGGGTGGTCGATCTTGGTTGTGCGCCGGGGGGCTGGTGTCAAGTTGCGGCCCGCCGCGTGAATGCTTTGGGCGAGAAACAGGGCAAGGCCGTTGGCACTATTCTCGGCATTGACCTTCAAGAGGTTGATCCTGTTGCCGGATGTGAAATTCATCAGTTGGATTTCATGGAAGACGACGCCGATGAAAAGGTCAAAGGTTGGCTTGGCGGCAAGGCTGATGTTGTCATGTCCGACATGGCGGCTTCGGCTTCTGGCCACAAGCAAACGGATCACTTGCGCATCATGGCGCTTTGCGAGGCTGCGGCCTACCTTGCCTTTGATGTCTTGGAAGAAGGTGGCACCTTTGTTGCCAAGGTTCTTGCGGGAGGGGCCGAAGGATCGCTTCAGCAGGTGTTAAAGCAACGGTTCACCAAGGTCGCCCATGTCAAACCCCCGGCCAGCCGCTCGGATTCGTCGGAAAAATTCGTCGTTGCCACAGGGTTCCGCGGTTAAACGCGACCTATAGGGTCGATCACATAAAGAACGATGGGCAAGGTCTAATAAACGCTCAGCTTTTTGCGTGCTGAGCGTTTCATTCTCGTTGAGTTTTTCCTGTGGCAAACCTTGCTCAAACAGGTCGAATAGGCGTGAAAAACGGCCGGCGGGTTTATCCCCAGACAGCAGCGATTTATCGTGAAGCATTGGCAGCGGCTCCAGGTCGATTGGTATAGCAGACGGCTTCACTCTGTTGGCCAAATGAGGCAGGTTTTGGACATCGCGACGCCTTAGGCATGACGCGAGTCGCTTTGGGCATGGAGTTGAGCGCTTTTTGGCGCGTACCCTGTGCCAAACCAAGGGAACGCTTGATGGCTTCAAGAAATTTATCTTATTCTTTCAATGTCTTGTCGTTGTTATTTCTGGCGCTTTCCATGGCTTGCACGCCGGTAACCACGATGCCAGAAACTCAGATTCCATTGCGAAATCCAACAGCCCCAGTCGCATCACAAGCGGATGTGACTCTCGATCGCTTGGCGGGCGATTGGGTCGTTGTTCAATCTTCAATGGATGTCCCCGAGAGAACAGTGACGGTCAAAGGGGCGACATTTGGTTTTGGTGCGACCGCATTACCCTTTCAGCCAATCGGAAAAGGGCGGTTTTTACTTGGTGAAGAGGAAATCTGGGTCCATTGGCTTGATATCAATAATCGAACTGCGGTGTTGGGCGAACCGGGGGGACGACGGGTTTGGATCATGGATAAAACCGGCCGTCCGGGCGAACGTTTGAAGGCCGCCCACAAAATTTTGGAGTGGTACGGGTATGACCTGAGCCGCGTAAAAGACCTTCGATAGAATGCGAACAGGGAGAGGCAACATGGCAAAAGTTGCGGCGATTATTGGCGGTGGTGTGATCGGCGGAGGTTGGGCTGCGCGCTTTGCTTTGATGGGGTGGTCGGTCAAGGTTTTTGACCCGGACCCAGAAGCAGAGCGCAAGATTGGCGAGGTCATGGCCAATGCGCAACGCAGTTTGCCGATGTTGTACGAAGCGCCAATGCCGAAACGCGGAACCATAACGTTTCATGACTCGATTGCGGAGGCAGTGAACGGCGCAGCCTATATTCAAGAGAGCGTTCCAGAGCGTTTGGATATTAAACAAAAGGTCTATGCCGAATTACAGGCCCATTGTGAAACAGATGCCGTTTTGGCTTCTTCGACCAGCGGGTTTAAGCCGTCGGAATTGCAAGATGGGGCCGTGCGCCCAGAGCAAATCCTAGTCGCGCATCCGTTTAACCCGGTTTACCTGATCCCTTTGGTCGAACTGGTGCCCGGTGCCAATGCCGCGCCGCAGGTTGTTGAAAAAGCATCCGAAATTTTGACCGATATCGGGATGTACCCACTCCATGTTAAGGCCGAGATTGACGCCCATATTGCCGATCGGTTTCTAGAAGCCGTCTGGCGCGAGGCGCTTTGGCTGGTCAAGGATGGGATTGCCACCACCGAGGAAATTGACGACGCGATCCGTTATGGATTTGGGTTGCGGTGGGCGCAAATGGGGCTTTTCGAAACTTATCGCGTGGCAGGCGGCGAAGCGGGCATGAAGCATTTCATGGCTCAATTCGGCCCCGCACTGAAATGGCCATGGACCAAATTGATGGATGTGCCCGAGTTCAACGACGAGCTCGTCGACCTGATTGCCGGGCAATCGGATGCGCAGTCCGGGCATATGTCGATCCGGCAATTGGAGCAGTTGCGCGACAACAATCTGGTGTCCATTTTACGTGCCCTCAAAGGCCAGAATGCCGCCGCAGGCAAGTTGATTGCCGACCATGATGCGGCCCTGCGCGGGCCATTGGCGGATGAAACACCTCTGATCACGGTGCGCCGGATCGTTCCGGTGGATTGGACGGACGTTAACGGTCATATGAACGAAGGCCGATATGGTCAGATTTTCAGCGACGCGTCTGAAGAGTTAATGTTTCATGTCGGCGCGGATCGAGATTATATCGCCGCGGGAAATAGCTATTTCACCGCCGAAACCAACATTCGCTACATCATGGAAACCCATGCGGGCGAAGAGGTTTTTGTTGAAACACGGGTTGCGCAGGGCGAAGGGAAAAAGCTTCGCCTCATGCATGAGATGAAACGGTCCCGTGATGGAACGTTGCTTGCGAGTTGCAATCAGTTCTTGCTTCATGTCTCGCTGGAAACGCGCAAGTCCTGTCCACCTCTGCCAGATGTGTTGGCCGCAGTTGAGGCACTGGCGGCGAAACACGCGTGAAGCCTAGCGATAGTCAAAGCCCAGAGCGTATTCCTGCTCTGGGTCGATTTGGCTACGTAAAAACGCCAGATCATCATCAGAAAGAGACTTCGGCGTCTCTTGCCTAGGCTCAACGGCGGCCAAAAACTTGGAGCCAAGCCGTTTGACCACAGGGCGATAGTCCATGTCCCAGTCTGGAACGTTTAGGTCTTGATGTAGCGTTTTCAAAAACAGTTCAGGTGCGGATTGAACGGCATCGAGACGACAAAACACCAACGTGCACCCCCGATGGTAAAAGGACAAAAGCCCCTGCAACTTGGCGCGACGCAACGCAAAGAGGTTGGCGAACGGTTTGCCCGTTAGGGGGTGGCGATCATGTTGGAGCGGTTGGCCTTCGCCCCCCAAGGATTTGACCTGCGGAAAGTAACGTTTGCGATCGGCAATCGTCGCCCATTCCGAGCGAATGAAATAGGAAAAGGGCAGGGCCTGCATCACCGGAGGGCAATGCCAAGGTTTGGCGTGCATGGACAACGCCCAAGCGCGGGCATCGCGCACAACACAAACAATTGCGGTATCAGACGGGATTGCTGTCATATGTGGAAACCCGTGTTTCCAACCCAAATCTTCAATCGGTTGTAAATGTGAATTGCGCCCGATGAGACGTTTGACAAAATTGGTCCCCGAAGACCGCTCTCCAAAAACTTGAATTCGTTTGGGTGGTTCTGATCCGGGTTGGATGTGCCAACCGATGCTGCGCAACTGCTCGGGGTACATAGGCTGTGTCCTATTTGGTGTTTTGCCGGTCACGTTAATCGTTCTTGGTAAAGAATGCGATTCTCAGAGCGGAATGGATCGGCTATTGTTGCGTGAAAACAAAAGACAAAGAGGCTTAGCAGATGCAAACGGTGGCCGCCGCCCTGACAATGGTGCGTGATGACGCGTTTTTCCTCAAAGCCTGGCTACGCCACTATGGCGAAATGTTTGGCCGCGAGAATTGCTATATCGTCAATCATGGACGGGGCGAAGAGGTCGCCAAACTTGCAGAGGGCTGCAATATCATTGGCATACCCGGCGATCCTCATCCAAACTTTGACATGAAGCGCTGGCGGATGCTCAACAATTTTGTGCAAGGGTTGCGATGTTACTACGACCATGTGGTCGTGGGGGACGTGGATGAGCTTGTTGTTGTTGACCCTAGCGATGGGCGTGATTTGCTTGGCTATCTCAAGGACCAGAGCAAGCGCCAAATGATCACGCCGCTTGGGCTAGAGGTCATTCATCGGATCGATCAAGAGCCCGAGGCGATCACAGATCATATCCTTGGGCCGCGTCGCCATGTGCGTCTTGCGCCGCATTACTCCAAACCTTGTATCGTTAGCCACGGCGCGAAAATCGCGCGGGGCGGGCATTTTACCCAATACGACAAACTGAATACGCCGGATGAATTGTATTTGTTTCATCTGAAATTCTGCGATTTTTCAGAATATGCCTCGGTGATGAACGCGCGCAATCAAGTGACACAGGACGTTGGTGTCGGTATTCAAGACGCCTCAATCGGGCGGCATTGGTTTGCCGAAGCTCGTGGCGAAGACCGGGCGGTTTTCGACGCGTTTGCCGAGTTGAAAATGCAAGATGGCTTTGATTTGGGATGGGTGCGCAAACGCATGCATCGCAGTTGGGAGCCGCGTGGCGAAACCGGCTTTTATCATTTTAAGCGGCCCAGTTATGACGCCCAGTTCATTTTGCCAGAGCGGTTTAACGGCGTGATCTAACGGTCAATTGCCGTTGGAAGACACAAAGGACACTTGCGAGAGATCAACTTCGGGCATTTCAATATCCATCGACGCGCTGGCGCTTTGGATGAAGGCCTGAGAGTTTTCATCCATCATTTGGAACCCGGCTTGCCAGACCTCAGGCGGGGTGTAGATCATAACAAGTGCGACACTGCACCCGATCAACAATCCACCGGAGTTTGTACGCCGTGCGCCGTTTTGAAAAAGAAACCGGAACACATGTGTGCCCAGCATGATGAAGGACACGGCAATGAGCGAGGCGAGGCCGGCCATAATCCAATCATGATACTGCGGATCAATGGCCCCTTGGCGAAGCGACGCTTCGATGACCGGGCGGTTGGTCGAGAGTGACACAATCAAATACGCCCAACCGAACCCCAAAAGCGTAGCGCCAATGGGGCGGGTTTTCCGAGCATCCTGGTTGACGCAATTCCCCGTGCGGTAGAAATGCCGATCAACGCGCCGGATACGGTGCCGAAAATCACGATGGGTCAATTTACTGGTCGTTCGCAACATGAGAGCTTTGTACTTCATGAATTTGGCAAAGCTGCGAAGAAATACGGCAGAAAGGCCTTATTCGGGGTGCCTAAATCGTTAGAATTGAATGTGACGCTAAGGAAGGTGGGGCAATTGGGCGACATTGCCCAGGGTGACGACATTTGAAATGTCGGGCATAACCCTCGGTTAACCAAAACCAAGTGCGAATTCGAATCGCCTTGGGTATTTGTCACCGAGGGCAACAGAGGTTTAGGTTATGGCGTCCAAAATACGCGCCCAAGACCGAATGCCTTTGTGAAAGCTTTCGACGTCGTATTTTTCATTGGGTGAATGGAGTTGGTCATCGTCTTTGCCCCAACCAACCAACATCGCATCCATCCCGAGAATGCCATTGAAATGACCCGCAACAGGGATTGAACCACCACAGCCCGCAAATGCCGCCTCATGACCCCATTCGGCCCCAAGCGCGGCGCGGGATTGTTCAAAGGCCGGGTGCGCCGTTGACATTTGACCGGCGGCCGAGGCCCCATGGCCGCTGAAATCAACCGTCACATCCGCGGGTAACTGGGCTTTGACCCAGGCGCGGAAACTGTCGCGGATGGCGTGTGGGTCTTGTTGACCAACGAGGCGAAAGCTGACTTTGGCGTGCGCCTGAGCGGGGAGCACGGTTTTGAAACCGTCGCCGGTATAGCCCCCCCAAATGCCGTTTACATCGGCGGTGGGGCGCGACCAGATCATTTCGATCGGGCTGCGATCTTGTTCACCGGCTGGAACGGACAGGTCGACATCACCCAAGAATGCGCTGTGATCAAACTCCAGTGCCTTCCATTGATCAGCGATCTCGGCGGGCAATTCGGGGACACCGTCATAGAAATTCGGAACCTGAATGCGTCCATTGTCATCATGTAAATTGGCAAGAATGCCAGACAGCACTCGGATCGGGTTCATCGCCAGACCACCGAACATGCCGGAATGCAGGTCTTTGTTGGCGGCTGTGATTGTCATTTCCTCGCCCAAGAGGCCGCGCAATTGGGTGATGATCGCGGGAACGCGCGATTCGAAAAGGCCGGTGTCACAGATGAAAGCCAGATCAGCTTTCAGCTCGTCTTTGTTGTTCTCAAGGAATGGAACCAGGGACGGCGAGCCGCTTTCTTCTTCTCCTTCGAAGAAAAACGTGATTCGGCAGGGCATCTTTCCATGCTCGGCTTTCCAAGCCCGACAGGCTTCGACGAAAGTCATAAGCTGACCTTTGTCATCCGATGACCCGCGTCCGCGAATAACTTTTCCCTTTGCGGTGTCTTCGATTTGGGGATCAAACGGATCGTTGTCCCAGAGCTCAAGCGGATCGACCGGTTGCACATCATAGTGGCCGTAAAACAGGATATGCGGACCGTCCCCGTCGACATGGCCAACCACCATCGGATGGCCCGGCGTTTCGCGTGATTGCGCGTCAACACCAAGGCCTTTGAGATCAGCCACAAGCCAGTCTGCGGCCTTATTACATTGGGTTTTATAGGCCGGATCGGTGGAAATCGACTGAATGCGCAACAGCTCCATCAGGCGATCAATGGCATGGGGAAGATCATCGTCGATCCGTGACAGAACAGCGTCGAGAGACATCGGGGTTTGCTCCTTGTTGGGTGTCTTGTCGCGACCCTATCAGAGGCCTAGGAACTGTCCAGCGAATGAGACCGCGTTTCCGATAGGAGACGAAGGGTGGGGTATGCCGGACTGGGACGGGTGGTATGCTTGACGTAAATCAAGGATGCGACCACTGGTCCCCGCGTAGACCGTAGACATAAAGATGCGCGGACGATATTCATTCGTAAAATTGAATGCTGAGATCTACTGCTACGGGCCGTTGCCGCGCTGAGGCCCATGACAAGAAGATGACAAGAAGGAGGTCACCGGTGAACTACACCGCGAAACTCGACGAAGCCCTAAACCGTCTTCACGAAGAAGGCCGGTACCGTACCTTCATTGATATCGAGCGTAAGAACGGGAATTTCCCGCATGCGACTTGGACCAAACCCGATGGCAGCGAGCAGCCCATTACCGTTTGGTGTGGCAATGACTATCTCGGCATGGGCCAACATCCCGTTGTACTAGAAGCCATGCACGAAGCCTTGGACGCGACCGGTGCGGGCTCGGGCGGCACACGCAATATTTCCGGCACCACGGTTTACCACAAAGCGTTGGAAGCCGAGGTCGCCGATCTGCACGGCAAAGAGGCGGCTTTGTTGTTCAACAGTGCTTATGTGGCCAATGATGCGACCCTGTCGACGTTGCCAAAACTGTTCCCCGGTTTGATCATCTATTCGGATGAGCTTAACCATGCCTCGATGATCGAGGGTATTCGCCGCAACGGTGGCGCGAAACGTGTGTTCCGTCACAATGACGTTGAGCATCTGCGCGAGTTGATGATGGCGGACGACCCTAAGGCACCGAAACTGATTGCCTTTGAATCGGTCTATTCTATGGACGGCGATTTTGGTCCGATCGAAGCTCTTTGTGATCTGGCCGATGAATTTGGCGCGCTGACCTATATCGACGAAGTGCACGCCGTTGGCATGTATGGCCCTCGCGGGGCCGGCGTCGCCGAACGTGATCGTTTGATGCATCGTCTTGATATTATCAACGCGACCTTGGCAAAAGCTTATGGTGTTGTTGGTGGTTACATCGCCGCGAGCGCGAAAATGTGTGACGCTGTGCGCTCTTATGCGCCGGGCTTCATCTTCTCTAGCTCCATGCCGCCGGCGGTAGCTGCGGGCGCGGCTGCGTCGGTTCGCTTCCTCAAGCATGACCGGTCACTGCGTGAACAGCATCAGACACAGGCGAAAATTCTCAAAACCCGTCTCAAGGGGCTGGGAATGCCCATTATTGATCACGGAAGTCACATCGTTCCGGTTATTGTCGGCAATCCTGTGCATACCAAAAAGCTGTCCGATATGCTTTTGGATGGATATGGAATCTATGTTCAGCCGATCAATTTCCCAACCGTGCCGCGTGGCACCGAGCGGTTGCGCTTTACGCCGTCACCGGTACATGGTCCCGATGAAATGGATAAACTCGTACACGCTATGGATGAGTTGTGGAGCCATTGTGCGCTGAATCGCGCCGAATTGGCCGGGTAACCTGTGGAAATCCTGTCATAACCGTTGAGATATGGTAATGTGACCGCAATAAGTGGGCGACTCGAATCGAGTTGCCCATAACGGGCAGGCGTGAAACGGAACTAGGTTAATGGGGCAGTCTGGATGATCGGGCGCAAATCCCACGATAAACCGGAGCAGGTTGAAGAGGCTCCGCAAAGCTTTGATGATTTTGCCTTGCAATTGGGCGATCTCATGCGGGGCGAGCGGGCGACTCTTGGTAAATCCTTGCTCGATGTTCAGCGTGAGCTGCGCATCAAAGCCAGCTACATCGCCGCCATTGAAAACTGTGATCCTTCCGCCTTTGACACGCCTGGGTTTATCGCCGGTTATGTGCGATCTTACGCTCGCTATCTAGGAATGGACCCGGACGAAGCGTTTGACGCCTTCTGCGCCGAAAGCGGATTTTCGGTTGCTCACGGCATGTCCGACAAGGCGTCGGTGGTCAAAAAATCCGAAGAAAGCGCGCTGCGCCCTCGTGTGCGTGATCCTCTTGCCGAACCCAACATGCCCTTTGCGCCTGTTGGAGATTCCGTTTTGTCGCGCATCGAGCCGGGTGCAATCGGTTCATCATTGGTCTTGATCGCTTTGATGGCTGGCATCGGTTACGGTGGCTGGACCGTTTTACAAGAAGTCCAACGTGTTCAGGTGACGCCGGTTGATCAAACCCCCGTTGTGTTGAGCGAACTTGATCCTGTTGATGCGGCTGGTACTGCGCGTCCAGCACCTATTGCGCCAACATCCGAAGGGCCGACAATCGTCTCAGCTGCCTCGGATGGGGCAGGGGTGTTTACCCCGCCGACGACCGAGGCGTTTGACCGTTTGTACCGTCCTCAGGCTTTGGATGTGCCTGTGTTGGTGGCCCGTGATGCGCCAATTTCCACGTTGGACCCCGAAAGCGTCGGCGTGTTTTCCGATATCGCCCGCTCTGACCTTCCACAGGTTCAAGATAGCAGCCTGGCCGCTGCTGCATTGGCCGACGGTTTGGCCCTACAACCCGGCCAAGCCCCTGTTGCTGTTGGGCAATTGCCCGCCTTTGATGCGCGCGGTGTGACCGTTGTTGCGGCGCGTCCGGCTTGGGTTCAGGTCAAAGATGAAGTCGGTTCCGTTCTCTATTCCGGCATATTGAATGCGGGTGACACCTATGTTGTGCCGGGGGATGCGGCGACGCCGCGAATGCAGATCGGTGAATCTGGTGCCGTGTACTTTGCGGTTAATGGCACTAGCTACGGTCCAGCGGGGCCAAATGGCTCGGTGACCGAGGGCGTTTCTTTGGTCGCTCAGGATTTGACCACCCGTTACAGCCCGGTTCAAGCCGGATCTGATGCGGATTTGGAAACAGTTTTGGTCGAACTCGACCTAAAATCCCGTCCATTCGCGCCATCTGCACCTGTTGCGCTGGCTGCTGCTACGCCAAGTATTCCCAAAGTTTTGGCTGATCCTTTGCCGGGCATAACCATTGTCGCAACGCGTGAAGCGTGGATTTTGGTCAAATCGCCGTCCGGGTCTCGTATTCATGAGACGATCCTGAAACCGGGGCAGTCTTATCGCGTTCCTCAGACTGAACAGCCGCCTACCATTCGTACCGGTGATGCGGGGGCGATCTATTTCGCGGTCAACGGTCAGACCTATGGGCCTTATGGCGGTAACGGTGCAATTGCGGACAATCTTGCTTTGTCGGCTGGCAATGTGGCACAGAACATGGCTGTTGCTGATCTGACTCAGAACCCAACGCTTGCCAAGGTTGTTGCGGAACTCAGCCTGTCGCAAGACTAACTCCTACAAAACTGCAATGACGTAGGTG
This sequence comes from Pelagimonas sp., assembly GCF_058892305.1. Lineage (NCBI taxonomy): Bacteria > Pseudomonadati > Pseudomonadota > Alphaproteobacteria > Rhodobacterales > Roseobacteraceae > Pelagimonas > Pelagimonas sp. Next base: position 88,774 of record NZ_JBZXVN010000035.1, on the reverse strand, counting down.
CAGCGCTGGTCATAGCTGACCATGCGCATTATGTATCTGAGCACGACTTGCTTTGTTCCAATCAGGACCGAACTCATGAGCCTCAATCACATTCGCCCGTGGCGCAATATTTACCGTCGTACGTCCCGTCAGATTATGGTGGGAAACGTGCCCGTAGGGGGGGATGCCCCGATTTCGGTTCAGACCATGACCAATACGGTAACCACTGATATCGCAGGCACAATTGCGCAGGTGCAGGCCGCAGCCGAAGCCGGTGCGGACATTGTGCGCGTGTCGGTTCCCGACGAAGACAGCGCGCGTGCCCTCAAAGAAATTGTGCGCGAAAGCCCGGTTCCGATTGTCGCGGACATTCACTTTCACTACCGGCGCGGTATCGAAGCTGCCGAAGCCGGCGCGGCCTGTTTGCGGATCAATCCGGGCAATATCGGCTCAGCGGCGCGGGTCAAAGAAGTCATCCAAGCCGCGCGCGATCACAATTGTTCGATCCGGATTGGCGTGAACGCCGGGTCGTTGGAAAAACATCTGTTGGAGAAATACGGGGAACCGTGTCCGGATGCGATGGTCGAAAGCGGCATGGATCATATCAAAATCCTACAAGATCATGATTTTCATGAGTTTAAGATCAGCGTGAAGGCGTCCGATGTCTTTATGGCCGCTGCCGCTTATCAACAGCTGGCCGAGCAAACCGATGCACCTATTCACCTTGGGATCACCGAAGCCGGGGGGCTAACATCCGGGACGATTAAATCGGCGATCGGGATGGGTAACCTTTTGTGGATGGGGATTGGCGATACAATCCGGGTGAGCCTCTCCGCCGATCCGGTCGAAGAGGTCAAGGTTGGCTATGAAATCTTGAAATCCCTTGGGCTGCGTCATCGCGGTGTGAACATCATTTCCTGCCCCAGTTGCGCGCGTCAAGGGTTTGACGTGATCAAAACCGTCGAAACGCTTGAGAAACGTCTAGAGCACATCAAAACCCCGATGAGTCTAAGCATCATTGGCTGCGTTGTGAATGGTCCGGGGGAAGCGCTGATGACTGATGTTGGTTTCACCGGCGGCGGGGCCGGGAGCGGCATGGTCTATCTGGCGGGTAAAGCCAGCCATAAGATGAGCAACGATCAGATGGTCGAGCACATCATCGAAGAAGTCGAGAAACGCGCCGCTGTTTTAGATGCGCAAGCGGCGCAAGATGCTGCTGAATAGTTAGAGTTTAACGCGAGCTTGATCGGTTAAGGTATTGTGGGCGCTTGAGAAAATCCTCAAGCGCCCATTTCTATATTAACCTTGCTTGCGAAGCTCAGCGACAATTTCCTGCATGGTTTCCAAAGGCGCGTAGCCACGGATCATCTGATCACCAAAGGCAAAGCTAGGTGTGCCGTTGATGCCCATTCTCTGACCCAGGGCGCGGGTTTCTGAGATGCGCCGTGTGACTTCGTCGCTCTCCATCTCGGCCCAGATCGCATCTCCATCAAGGCCTAAAGTCCCTGCCAAACGCACTAAGGGGCCTTTGCCGGGGGTGGCTTTCATCGTAATCAGCGCTTCGTGAACGGCTTTGTAGGCGTCATCGCCACCAACGATTTGTGCCGCAACTGCAAAACGAGAAGAGGTCATCGAGGCTTCACCCAAGATTGGGAACTCCTTGACGATCAACCGGATGTTGCCGTCTTTTTCAATTAATTCAGCCACTTCTGGGTGGGCTTTGCGGCAGTATCCGCAACGATAGTCCAAAAATTCCACGACTGTGATGTCGCCATCGGGATTGCCACCAACCCAGCTATAGCCGTCATTGTAGAGAGCCTCGGCATTGTCTGCCACGAGGGTTTCATCAGCACGCTCTTGGAGTGCGGCTTGCTGTTCTTCGTAGACTGCAGCCGCTTCAAATATCACTTCGGGGTTTTCGAGCAAATAGCCGCGAACCGCCGCGCCAAAAGCAGCCCGATCTGCATCAGACATGTTTTCAAAATCCAAGCCTTCGGCCTGAAGCGGCGCAGACATGGTAAGCATCACGGCGGTGGCGCTGCTAAGCAGTACCGAGGAAAGAGGGCGGGATTTGAACATGGTCACTCCATTCTAGTCAGCGCTTGCGCTTGGCCTGTTTTGACGCATGTAGCACATCTTGGGCGCGCTGCCACGGGCTAGACCCGCGCGGCAAACGGTCCACGGCGCGTTTTGCGTGAATTTCAGCATCCTTAAACCGGCCTTGTAGGGCGTAGCGTTCGGCGGTCGCCAGTGATGCCATGGCCGGTTTTCCGGTTTTCGCATAGGCAACGCTTAGGTCACGAAGGATGCGCGCATCAGAAAAATCACGCCCCCGCGCGGCTTCTAGCGCTTTTAGCGCGTCTTTTGGATGACCCGCAGCCAAAAGCGATCGACCCAATCCACCTAGGATCAAGGGCTCACGCGGTGCGCGTTTCGCCGCTTGTCGATACACGGCAACGGCTTGTTCAAATTTGCGTGATTCCAGCAAAATCTGCCCCTTGAGCTCCATTAAATAGGGGTCGGTTGGGCGCAATGCCAAAGCCCCATCAATGGCGCGCACCGCCTTTTTGATGTTGGAATCGCGGTGGTGGGCTACGGCTTGCCGCATCAGGGCAATATCTTGGGACGCGCTGGATTTGGCCCGACGCAGGGTCCAGCTTGGGGCGCGTTTAAAGGCGGTGAGCTTGCCGCGCATCCGGTCAAACCAATACTGTGCCGAGGGGTCTCGTTTGCCACCGGGGTTTGCGGCCACCAACCCTTTGAGGGCGCGCAAACGGTCCCGGCTTAGCGGATGGGTGCGCATATATGGGTCCTGACGCGTGGCGGCCAATGATTCCTGACCGCGAAACAAATCTTGAACGTCGACGGCCCCAGATGGGTCGATCCCTGCGCGTTTTAGGTAGCGAACTGAAGAAATATCTGCTGCGGATTCCTCGGCGCGGGTGTGGGACAAAAGTGAGCGCAATGCAGAGCTTTGGGTGCCAAGGGCAATGGCCCCCGCCGCCCGACCATCACCGGTTGCAGCCCCGGCAGCTGCCGCCAGTATCATGCCAATCCCAGCAGCGGTCCGAGCTATGCTCGCATTGCCCAACCGACGGGTGATATGACCATTGGCGATATGCGCCGCCTCATGGGCGATGACGGCTTGCAACGCCGCAGCACTATCGAGCCGCATGATAAGGCCATAGTTGATAAAGATGTGGCGTGTATCGGCGACAAAAGCGTTCATTGCGCTGTCATTGACCACAACAATTCTGATTTGCGACGCATTTAAACCTGCGGCCTGTAACACTGGGGCCGCGATCTTGCGCAACCCATATTCGATGTCGGCGTCACGCAGCAGCGAGATACCGGCGCGCGCGGGGGCCGCGAGTAATAGGGACAGCACAATCAAGATGCTCATCAATCTCGGAAGGATCATTGCGTTCTGCCTCTGCCACTCATAAGCCTCGTTGCACGGCACAGTAGAGAGGGCGGCATGCAGAATTCAAGGCGCGGAATGGTTGATCCGTTTATTGTGATGGACGTGATGGAGGCCGCACGACAGGCTGAAGCCGAGGGACGCCATATTATTCATATGGAAGTGGGCCAGCCCAGCACCCCAGCGCCTGCCGCTGCGCGGGATGCGTTGATGCGGGCGATGCAAGATGATGCGCTTGGTTATACCGTTGCGCTGGGGCTTCCAACGCTTCGAGAACGCATCGCAAGTCTATATAAAGATTGGTATAATATAGATTTGGACCCGGCGCGTGTTGTTGTGACACCCGGATCATCGGGCGGCTTTGTTCTGGCCTTTACGGCGCTGTTTGACGCCGGAGATCGTGTTGCTCTTGGCGCTCCGGGCTATCCTTCTTATCGCCAAATCCTCAAGGCACAGGATTTGGTGCCGGTCGAAATTCAAACCTCGGCGAAGAACCGCTTGCAACTTGTTCCGGACGATCTCAGGGACGTGGATTTTCAGGGCATAATGGTGGCCTCACCGGCGAATCCCAGTGGCACAATGCTTGGCCGAGAGGAACTTGGAGCCCTGATCGGAGCGGCGCAGGACAAAGGAGCCAGCTTTCTGTCGGACGAAATCTATCATGGCATTGAATACGACAAAAAGGCCATCACGGCGCTGGAAATCTCCGACGACGTTTGTGTCATCAACTCGTTTTCTAAGTATTTTTCGATGACAGGTTGGCGCCTTGGCTGGTTGGTTTTGCCAGAACCGCAGGTGCGTCAGGTCGAACGATTGGCGCAAAACATGTTCATTTGCGCGCCCCATGCGGCTCAGGTGGCTGCGCTCGGGGCCTTGACGGCCAAGGATGAGTTACAGGCCAACATGGACGTTTACCGCAAAAACCGCCAATTGATGTTGGATGGATTGCCAAACGCAGGCTTTGATCGCATCGCGCCGCCGGATGGGGCGTTCTATGTTTATGCGGACATCAGCCACATCACCGATGATAGCCAAGGATTTGCACGGGCGATTTTGGACGAAGTTGGCGTCGCGGTAACGCCGGGTATGGATTTTGATCAACAACGTGGGGCAGGGACTTTGCGGTTTTCCTACGCCCGCGCCACGGCGGATATCGCCGAAGGCTTGGAACGCCTGCGTCGCTTTATGGTGAAACATGGGCATGTTTCGGCCTGACAACAGACGCAAGGCTAGCCGATAGGCATCCGCGTCGGTTAAGATAACCAAAAGAAAAACAGGTGAGGCCAAAGAGCCAATCATGAGCAGATGGATCGCGACATTGGCGCTACTATGCGCTGGCACTTTGGCTATGGCCCAAGACACGTCGCAGGGCGGCAGCGGTCTCGCCCGCTTTCTTGGCGGCGGTTTCAGTGACCCTTTTTGGGGTGGGGGCACCGAGCTGGAGTTGCAGTTAAGCCAAGGTGTTCCTTGGCGGGTGTTCACATTGGATGAACCGGCGCGTTTGGTTGTTGATTTCCGCGAAGTGGATTGGCGCGACACGGACCCAGTCGCCATGAACACCAGCAAGCATATTGCCAGCCTACGCATGGGGGCGTTTCGCCCCGGTTGGTCTCGCCTTGTGGCCGAGATCCGCGCTCCGATGAAAGTTGACGTGGCCGAATTGAATGTTGCCAAGGACACCGGGGCTGCAGAATTGTCTTTGCGTCTTGTCCCAATAGATCAGTCGGAGTTCGTGAAACTGTCCGGGATGCCGTTTGATCCGGCATGGGAGGTTCCGGAGAATGTGGTTCAACGGGCCAAACCCGACGACACGGCTGGGCCGTTGGTTGTGTTACTTGATCCCGGCCACGGCGGGATTGATCCGGGTGCGCAGCGCAATGGCTTTGACGAGGCTGATCTGATGTTACTTTTTGCACAGGAACTTCGGGATGTTCTTGTTAGAACAGGGCATTACAGTGTCGTCTTGACGCGAGAAGAGGATGTGTTCGTGTCTTTGGAACGCCGTGTTTCCAAGGCACATGAGGCTCAAGCCGATCTGTTTATTTCGCTACATGCGGACGCCTTGGCCGAAGGGGTCGCCCATGGCGCGTCGGTCTACACCTTGTCCCAAGAGGCATCGGATGCGGCCTCGGCTGCTTTGGCCGAACGCCATGACCGCGACGATCTTTTGTCGGGCGTTGATTTGTCCGGCACGGATGACCGGGTTGCACAGGTTCTTTTGGATATTGCCCGGCTGGACAATTCTCCGCGCTCAGATGCCCTTGCCGGTCATTTGGTCGGCGGGATTCGCAATGCGCTTGGGAATGTGCACAAACGCCCCAAGCGCCAAGCCAGCTTTTCGGTTCTGAAATCTGCCGATATTCCGTCGGTTTTGATCGAACTTGGTTTTTTGTCAACGCAACGCGATCTCGACAATCTTCAGGACCCCAATTGGCGCGCCGGAATGGCAGCAGGGATTCGCGACGGGATCAACGCTTGGGCGCTTGAAGACGAAGCATTATCGCGTCTGCGCCGACAATAAAGCGATTGAGGACGCCGTTTTGCAAACCAACATCGGCAATTCCCCGCGCGGATGTGTTTTGACCATGGCAATCATGCCGTATAATGAAGCCCTGAGCAGTATTGGGGGTCAGACGTGACCAGGTTCATCTTTTCGGTCTTCGGAGCGATCTTTTCGGTTTTGACTATGGGCACCTTGATGGTCGCGCTGACCATTGGGGCTGTGTTTTGGATGTATGGCCGCGATTTGCCGAGCCACGAACATCTGGCGCAATACACACCACCAACCATCAGCCGAATCTATTCGACCGAAGGTCAGGTGATTGACGAGTTCGCCCAAGAACGCCGCTTGTTCACCCCGGCCGAAGAAATCCCCGAACTTGTCAAACATGCGTTTGTCTCGGCGGAAGACAAGAATTTTTACACCCATCAAGGGTACGATGTTCGCGGCATTGCCTCTGCCGCTGTTGAAGCCGTTCAATCGCGCGGAGGAAGTGTCCGCGGGGCCTCGACCATCACTCAACAGGTGATGAAAAACTTCCTTTTGTCGGGTGACCGCAAAATGGAACGTAAGATCAAAGAGATCATCCTAGCGACCCGCGTCGAAGAGGCGTTGAGCAAGGAAAAGATTCTTGAGCTGTATCTCAACGAAATTTTCCTAGGTCAAAACGCCTATGGTGTGACCGCCGCCGCGCAGGTCTATTTCAACAAGACACTTGGTGATCTCGCGCCCCATGAAGCGGCGTTTCTGGCGTCGTTGCCCAAAGCTCCATCAAGCTTTCATCCGGTCCGAAAAAAGGAGCGGGTGACAAACCGACGGAACTTTGTGCTCAAAGAGATGTATGAAAACGGCTACATCACCTATGAGACTTACCAGTCCGAGCGTCTTTTGCCGCTGTTGTCGGTTCAAAACGGTGACTATGCGCCTTATGGTCGGTCGCTGCCGCCGCGCGATTATTTCACCGATGAAATCCGCCGCCAGCTAAGCCGCAACTTCGGTGAGGATCAGTTCTTTTCAGGTGGGTATTCGGTCCGCGCAACCCTTGACCCAGAGATGCAGGTCGAGGCGGCGCATTCGCTTCAACGCGCGCTTGAACAATTTGACCGTGGGTTGGGGCGTTGGAATGGCTCTGGGAAAACCCTTGACGCGGATCAGCTCGGTAGCGAAGAAGCTTGGCGCGAAGCACTGACAAAAACCCGTGTCGCGCGGGATATTGATCTTGTGTCCGAGTGGTTGCCGGCAGTTGTTCTTGAGGTGCGCGAAAACGAGTTGCTGGTTGGCATTGAAGGGATTGAAACCAACGATCCGCGCGGCAACACCGTTCCGCGTGGGGATACCAGCTGGTTCAAAGGCAATTTGTTTGACAATTTTGAACGCGGTGACGTGATCCACCTGCGGGAAATGCGTGACGACAACAATGGAAACTTTATCCGTTGGAGCCTACGCCAAGTTCCCAAAGTGCAAGGCGGGTTTATGGCGATGGACGTTAACACCGGTCGCGTGATCGCGATGCAGGGGGGCTTTAGTTACCAAAACTCGGTGTTTAACCGCGCGACCCAAGCCCAGCGTCAGCCGGGATCAAGCTTCAAACCTTTTGTTTACGCTGCGGCGTTGGATAGCGGCTATACCCCGGCGACCATCGTTGTTGATGCTCCGATTGAAATTGATACGCCTTATGGTGTTTGGCGCCCGAAAAACGCCTCGAACAAGTTCTATGGCCCAACGCCTCTGCGCACCGGGATCGAACAATCGCGAAACTTGATGACAATTCGATTGGCCCAAGAGGTCGGGATGGACGTTGTCGCGTCTTATGCTGAAAAATTTGGCATGTATGAGAGCATGGGACGGGTTTTGGCCAACGCTTTGGGGGCCGATGAAACCACGCTTTATCAAGTTGTTGCGGCCTATGCGATGTTTGCAAATGGCGGTGAGCGGGTTCAGCCGACATTGATTGACCGGGTTCAAGATCGCTATGGCACCACAATTTTCAGCCATGACGCCGCGCCAGGCAACAAACGGGTTTGTGTGGATTGCGATGACCCCAATCTGCGCGATGGCCGCAGCCCGCGGATTGTGAATGACCGTGAACGGGTTATGGACCCGATCACCGCCTATCAGCTGACCTCGATGATGCGCGGCGTTGTGCAACGCGGCACGGCGCGCAAGACCGTCAAATTGGGGGTACCAACGGCGGGCAAAACCGGGACAACCAATGATGCCAAGGATGTTTGGTTTGTGGGCTTCACGTCCAATATCGTGGCGGGCTGTTATATTGGCTATGACACGCCAAAACCGATGGGGCGCGGGGCCTCTGGTGGTGGCATGTGTGGTCCGGTGTTCACACGCTTTATGCGTAAGGCGACCAAGAAATACGGTGGCGGTGACTTCCGAGTTCCCGAAGATTGTCAGTTCATCAAAATTGACCGCTTTTCCGGGGCCCGTTTGGGCGAAAGCGCAAGTGGTCCAAACGTCGTGTCCGAGTGTTTCCGCATCGACGATCCTGCGAACATCATCTTTGGTGGCCAAGGCATCACCGGCAGCTTTGCTGTTTCGGGAAGCTTTGACTTGATCCGCCCGAATGACGCGGCAGGCCAAGCGCGTGAAGTGACAACATCGACCGGCAAAAAAGCCGTGGTCGGCCCCAAAGCGGGCTTTGGGACATTGTCCTCGGGCGGGTTGTTCTAAACCTCGTCTGCGAGCTCCAGAAGTAAGTTCAAAAGGTCGGCCTCTCGATTGACGTCGGGGCCGGCCTTTAACGTTCCTTTGGCCCGCAAGGCGATGGACCACGCAGCTTTTGCCGCCGCCCATTGCGCCAATCGTTTCTTTTCGACGTTCATGGATTTGCTAAACCAGTCGAGCCGCTGGTGTTGCAAAGCCTTGTCACGCAGCGCTGCGCCACAGCCTTTGGGATTTCGCATGGCATTGGCCAACTCATAGGTTGGCTCGCCAATCACCCCCTTGGCATCAATGGTGCGAAACCCCTGATTTGCATAAAACACATTGTCATGGTGCAAATCTCCATGCAGCGGTCTTGGATTGCTTTGGGTCGCAAGAAGGTGCCGCGCCAAGACGGTTGCCCGGCCGATGTCATGCGCGACGCCGGGTGGACAATTGGCTGCAACCTCCAAATCAAAGAGTAGCTGAAACCATGTTTCCAGTTTCGGCAGGTTGCGCATTGGCGGCAAGGAGAGGCTATGCAGGTCAATTGCAAATGTCGCCAGGTCCTTGTTGGCACTCCAGTCACCGTCGCGGATCGTATTGCCAAGGGTTTGACCGGGCAGGAAATCCATAACCAGTGCATTGTCAATTTGACCATGAATGCGAGGAGTATGATGTGGGCTGACCGTTGCCCAGGCTTTCATCAACGACACACCTTGGGTTTCATTGCCCATGTCCATCCCATGATAGAGCTTTAGCACCCAATCTTGGCCCATTGGTCCGTTCACGCGCCAAAGCCGTGCGATGCCCGTTTGGGTCAAGTCGCGCGGTTGTGTTAGGCCAAATGTTGTCAAAGCCGCCTGTAGATCCATTTCACCGCGTACCGCTGCTTGCTCACCTTCGCGGCCCTTGTTATCACGCATCACCTGAATAAGTGAAACTGGACCAGACCCATGCGCGCAGAAGCACAGAACAATGTCGATAAGATCGAGAAATCGCTCGAATTGCTGCGCCAGAGATTGGATTGGGACACTGCGCCACACCGGCTTGAAGAGTTCAATGCCCGCGTTGAGGACCCGAACCTGTGGGATGATCCCGAGGCGGCGCAAAAGCTGATGCGCGATCGCCAGATGCTTGTTGATGCGATGGAGACCTATACCTCGATCAAGCAAGAGATGGCCGACAATGTCGAGATGATTGAGCTTGGCGAAATGGAAGATGACGCCGAAGTTGTTTCCGATGCCGAAGACGCGCTTGCGGCGCTGACTGAAAAGGCCGCCAAGAAAGAACTTGAGGCCTTGTTGGACGGCGAAGCCGATGCCAACGATACGTTTTTGGAAATCAACTCAGGGGCCGGTGGCACTGAAAGCTGTGATTGGGCCAGCATGTTGGCGCGGATGTATGTGCGTTGGGCCGAAGCGCATGGCTATGACGTTGAACTGCAGTCTGAAAGCGCCGGTGAAGAGGCGGGGATCAAATCCGCCGCTTACAAGATTTCCGGTCACAATGCGTATGGCTGGTTAAAGTCCGAAAGCGGTGTGCACCGTCTTGTGCGGATTTCGCCGTTTGATAGTGCAGCCAAGCGGCATACGTCTTTTACTTCGGTCAAAGTTTATCCGGTGGTGGATGACAATATCGAGATTGAGGTCAACCCTGCCGATATTCGCATTGATACCTATCGCTCGTCAGGTGCGGGAGGTCAGCACGTGAACACCACAGATTCCGCGGTCCGGATTACCCACCATCCAACTGGGATTGTGGTGACATCTTCCGAAAAGTCGCAGCACCAAAACCGGGACATCGCCATGAAGGCGCTGAAATCACGTTTGTACCAAATGGAGTTGGACAAGCGATCTGCGCTTGTGAACGAAGTGCATGAAAATGCCGGGGACGCCGGTTGGGGTAACCAAATTCGCTCTTACGTCTTGCAGCCCTATCAAATGGTCAAAGACCTGCGAACCAACTACGAGACGTCCGACACCAAAGGTGTTTTGGATGGGGATCTCGACGGGTTGATGGCCGCGACCTTGGCGCTTCAGGTATCCGGGAAAAGCCGCGCTGATGCGCAGGGCGACGTTTAACCGACCCTTTCGGTTCTTTTACCTCCAGATTGGCTTGGTGCTACAAATTCCGTGTACGGAATTTGGGCGTCAAGGTTCGACTGGGGCGTCGCTATTGTCGCATGCGACGCTTGTGGGCTGTGTAATTCTTGCGTGACATCCTCATATCCGCTTTAGTGAATGAAATTTAGGACTTGTCTCAGGGAGGAGGGGACATGCCCGATACACCAAAGCCCGGCGTTCCAACGCTGTCGGATGTGACGTTTGAGCATTTAAAAACTGCGCTAGCGCGGGGCTGGGCAGATTTGACAAAGGCCCCGATTTTCGCGATCGCATTCGCGGGGACCTATGTTTTGTGTGGCTGGCTTATGGCTTGGATCACCTGGTGGACAGGTCAAAGCTATTGGATGGTTTTTGCGGCGATCGGATTCCCGCTCATCGCACCGTTTTTTGCCGTCGGCCTTTATGATGTCAGCCGTCGGATCGAGCAGGGGCGCCCCTTGGATTGGCCGGAAATCCTTTCGGTTATCTTGCGGCAATCCAAACGCCAGTTGCCGTCGATATGTGCCATCATCATCGTTGTGTTTTTGTTTTGGTTCTTTGTCGCGCATATGATCTTTGCGCTTTTTATGGGCCTAGCGACCATGACAAATGTTTCCAGTTCCTTTGACGTTTACCTGTCAACGGACGGGATCACTATGTTGACCGTTGGCACTTTGGTTGGCGCTGTTTTTGCCTCGGTACTTTATATGATTACGGTGCTGGCGCTGCCGATGTTGCTTGATCGTGAGATCGATTTTGTGACCGCGATGATCACGTCATTCCAATATGTTCAAGCCCATCCTGTCGTCATGTTTGCCTGGGCCGGGTTCATCGCTGTCTTTACCTTTTTGTCGATGTTACCTGGTTTCGTTGGCTTGTTCTTGTCTCTGCCGCTTTTGGGCCATTCCACTTGGCATCTCTATGACATGTTGGCCTATGGCTCAGATGGCGATCCCGCTTAGTACGGCGGGTACAAAAGAAAAGGGTCGGCAAATATGCCAACCCTTTCCCGTGCGAGTGTGACCTACCGCTGGCGGCTTTAGGTAAAGCTTTGTCCAACTTTCAGCAGGTTCTTGTGGTAGGGCACAAGGCCCTCTTGGTCGCAGAACCCAGAGACACGCGCCGCAGCCAATACTTTGGCGGTATTTGTTCCCAGATGTTCATAGACCAGACGTTCAACGCGGCGGCCTGCCACGTTCTCCCGTACGGTGCGGGTCACATAGCCGACCCAAAAGTTGTTCTCGAACGATGGAATGCGTGCGAGGTAGTTAAAAGATGTGGTGGCCGAGCCTTTGCGGCTCACGAGGGCGGCGACACCGTCCTCTTGAGGTAGGATCGCGCCCCGGAATTCTCGTGTACCAGGATCGGTGGGCAAACCTTGCTGGCTCATGGCGTCTTTGGCTTCAAACCCCTTTAGGAATGTGTTGTTGCCGCGACGAAAAACGTAGATTAGCCCCTGCACATACATTTGATCTTCCATGAAGCTGCGGCGTGCAAACCTGTAAAAACCACTTGGAAAATCGGCTTCTTCGAGTTTTCGGGAGGCACCGGTCACATATTCGGCAATTGCAGGATCGGTAAGCAAGCCTGCGGAGGTATTTTCGATCTTTTCGACCGGTTCCAGCAAGATGCGCGCGTCGACCTGAAAATAGGAACAAATGCGGTGTAACACATCTGGACGTGGGAAGCTCTCGCCGGCCAAATAACGATTGTATTGTGTCCGGTTGACCCCCAAATCGCGGCAAAGCGCGGAAATAGACGCCGCTTGATTGGACAGCTGACGCAGGTTGGCACCAAGCATGCTACGAAGCTCGGCCGGGCTTGGGCGTTTTGAGAGGCTTTTGGTTTGATCGGAGGGCATACGCCTTCTCTTTCTGATTGTTAGTGTCGCCAACTTCGAACCTTAGCGGGAGTTCTGTCCCAAATTGTCACAAGGGGTGGTGCTACTTGGCGTCAACCCTGATGCTTACTGGCACCAAAGGTGCAGATTTACGTCACAAAAATCAAGGACCCGACGCGGGAAAAATCGTATTCGATGTAAAAAGTTTCGGTCACTTTAAAGGGGAAATAACCAAAGAGTGCGTCATGGAAGAACGGATGTATGGGGTTGTCCTCTGGGCAGACGAGTTGGATAGCAAAGCTGTCATCTGGTGTGAGGATCACGGTAACCTAGCCTATTACGCGGCGGCTGAGTCTTGCATGCACCGCGGGATGGCACTGGACGCAGGTGATTTGATCCAGTTCGATCTGCAGGAGGAGCGTGATTGTCGATTGGCTCGTAACTTGCAACATGTGAATTCGGGCTACGCACCAGACATTGCCATGAACCTGCAAGGAAAACAGGCAGGTGATGCAAGCAACGTGGTCCAATTTCCGTCGGCACGGGCGTGCTGACCTAAGCGGGTCTAACAAAAAGGCACCCAAATTGGGTGCCTTTGTTGTTGTATCAATATCTAAGGTATAACGGCGGTTGTATCAGGTGCCGCGTGCAAGGGCCGCCACGCCGGTTCGCGCGACTTCTTCAAGGCCAAGAGGGCGCATCAAATCTGCAAAGGCGTCGATCTTGTCGGGCGTTCCTGTGATTTGAAACACAAAGCTTTCCAAGGTCGAATCAACGACATTGGCGCGGAAGATATCCGCCAATCTGAGCGCTTCGACGCGTTTGTCGCCGGTTCCAGTCACTTTTAGCAAAGCCAACTCGCGTTCGACCGAGCTTCCTTCGACGGTCAAGTCGTGGACTTCGTGCACCTCAACGATTCGGCCCAATTGAGCTTTTATTTGTTCAATAACCTGTGGCGTGCCGGTGGTGACAACGGTGATGCGCGACAGGTGACCTTCGTGGTCAATCTCGGCAACCGTTAGACTTTCGATGTTGTACCCACGTCCAGAAAACAAACCAATCACACGCGCCAATACGCCGGGTTCATTTTCGACCAAAACTGCCAATGTATGGGTTTCTTGAATGTCCGAAAAAGTGGGGCGTAGATTATAGGCCGAGTGCTTGCTCGACCCCTTTTTTATCTTTAGCGGCGACATGTCGGGCCTTTTCGTAAAGTTGCTTGGAAACTGCTTGCATACTTAAACAATACTTCACGCCAATGCGCCAGTGTCAAAGCCAGTTTGAATGCGGTTCAAAACAGGCTTTGTAATGAAGGATGGGGCCCATACTCGGCCTCCGATTGGTGGCTTTGAAGAGGTTTTAAAGGACATGCCTGGCGAGGTGGCCGGCGTGCTAGGTGTTTTGCCGCTTTGGTTCTGGGAAACAGATGCGGATCATCGGTTTAGCTATTTTTCTGAAAGCTGGGAACGGCTAACGAATTCAAACGCTGGCATTTATCTTGGGATGTCGCGGCGTGATTATTTTTACGGCCTGACAGAGTTAAGCGATACAGCCCGACAACATCTTGACGATTTGGACAACCATCGACCGTTTCGTGATTTCACTTACCGACACGACTTCTTACACGGACGTATGAATTGGGTCACAACAAGTGGTGATCCTATCTTTGATGATAGTGGTGCGTTCCTTGGCTACCGGGGCGCAGCCATGATTCTTTCAGGATCGGTCACCGGATCAAAAACTGCCGTTGAGGCCGAAAAAGAGTTGTTGGAACGTACAAGCAACTTGGAACGCGCCATTGCCAAACGACAAGCCGAAATGGAAGAGGCCAATCAACTTATGTCCGAGGTCGTTGAGGCCATGAATGAGGGCTTGTTGGTGACCTCCGGCACCGACGCCGGGGACCCGAATAACCGGATTATTCTTACCAACAAAGCCTATCGAAATCTGTTCAACCTTAGTGATGACGACATCAAACCGGGTATGCCTTTAAGTGAATACCTGCATTTACTGGCGCGGCGCGGCGACACTGCACGCGTGTTACAACAAGCGCGAGATGTGAACCAATTATTGGCCGCGGGTGAAACCGTGATGATGGAGGTTCCAAGCACCAATAAATTCTTTCACACCACCGCGGCCAAACGACCGTCGGGGGGCTATGTTCTCGTCCATACCGACGTCACCGACATGCAAGAACATACCTTCGAACTGGCAAGAGCGCGCGATGCCGCCGAAGTTGCGAACCAAACGAAATCCAATTTCCTTGCAACAATGAGTCACGAAATCCGGACGCCGATGAATGGCATTGTCGGCATGGCGGATCTTTTGGCCGAGACTCACCTTGACGGTGAACAAAAGGAATTCGTCGATACAATTCGTGGTTCTGCCGTGGCTTTGACGGCGTTGATTTCTGATATTCTCGATTTTTCCAAAATCGAGGCCGGTCGATTGGAATTGGCCCAAGAACCGTTTGATATCCGAAATTTGGCCCAGGAAATCAGAGACCTACTGAACCCACTGGTGTTGGGTAAAAATTTGGCTCTGCTCATTGATGTCGAAGAGAACGTACCGCAAGTTCTGGTCGGCGATGCGTTGCGCGTTAGGCAAGTTTTGCTAAACCTTCTTGGGAATGCAGTAAAATTCACCGAGACGGGTCAGGTTCTTTTACGGATCGCGTACGCAGAAACATTGGAAATCATTGTAAAAGACACCGGGATCGGCATTCCAACAGATCAGCTTAACACCGTTTTCGACCCATTTGAGCAAGTGGATAGCAGTCAATCCCGCGCGCACCAAGGAACCGGTCTTGGCTTGGCAATTACCAAGCGGTTGGTTGGCGTAATGCAAGGGAGCATTTCGGTTTCGTCACGTTTAGGGCAGGGGACCGAAATCGCCCTGTCCTTGCCACTCAGACCTGGTTCTGTGACAAAAACTCTAACAGTGCAGCCTAAAGAGGACCGTGTTGATTTGGCGGGAACCCGGGTTCTTGTTGTTGAAGACAACAAAACCAACCAATTGGTCGTGCGCCGAATTCTGGAACGCTGTGGTGTCGACATTACCTTGGCCAACAACGGTAGAGAAGCCGTTGAATTATACAAGCCAGAGGCATTTGACTTGATTCTAATGGATATTTCCATGCCGGTGATGACAGGATTGGAAGCATGCCGTGAAATTAGGGCCCGCCAGCTCAATCTAGGTTGGCCGTTTCGTCCAATTGTCGCCTTGACTGGCAATGCCTTTGGCAAAGATCACGATGACGCTATGGCGGCTGGCATGGATGGGTTTTTAACCAAACCAGTGCGCAGAAAAGAGCTTTTGAAATCGTTATCGTATCATCTGCAAATCGAAGACCAAGCGGAACACCCGGTATTGGCGATCTTGAGACACAAACAGGCCGTACAAAAAGACTAAGCCCGCCTCAGAAAGGCGGGCTTTGATGTTATAATAGCGGAGCGGCCTTAAACCAGAACGGCTCCGGAATTGCCGATCGCATCTTTGGTCGAGGCCTCACCAAGCAGCATCTTGTTGTGCGGTTCACCCGATGGGATCATCGGGAAACAGTTTTCGTGTTTCTCGACCAAACAATCAAAGATCACCGGGCCGTCGTAGTTGACCATTTCCATGATCGCGTCATCCAAATCGGCTGGGTCCTTGCACTGAATCCCCTTGGCACCAAAGGCTTCGGCCAGTTTTACAAAGTCGGGCAGGGCTTCGGACCAGCTGTGGGAATAACGCTCGCCATGCAGCAGCTCCTGCCACTGACGCACCATGCCAAGGCGTTCATTGTTTAAAATGAACTGTTTGACCGGCAGACGGAACTGAATGGCCGTGCCCATTTCCTGCATGTTCATCAGCCACGAAGCTTCGCCCGCGACGTTGACAACCAAGGCTTCGGGATGCGCAACCTGAACCCCGATTGAGGCCGGAAAACCATAGCCCATCGTGCCCAGGCCACCGGACGTCATCCAACGGTTTGGATCTTCAAAACCCAAGTATTGTGCGGCCCACATCTGGTGTTGGCCAACTTCGGTACAGACGTAACGGTCCATGCCTTTGGTCAGCTCTTCGAACCGGGCCAAAGCCTGTTGTGGCTTGATTGTCGGACCTTCCTGTTTGAAATCCAAACAGTTGATCTTGCGCCATTCATCAATCTGAGCAACCCAACGGGCGATGCCATCGCGGTTTACTTTGCGTCCACGGGCCTTCCAGATCCGAAGAATGTCTTCGAGAACATGACCCACATCACCAACAATCGGGATGTCGGTTTTGATGACTTTGTTGATCGACGAGGGATCAATGTCGATATGGGCTTTGATTGAATTCGGGCTAAACGCATCTAGACGGCCGGTGATCCGATCGTCAAAACGCGCGCCGATGTTTATCATCAAATCACAGCCATGCATGGCAAGGTTGGCCTCATAAAGACCGTGCATGCCCAACATGCCCAACCAACCCTTGCCCGAGGCAGGATAAGCGCCAAGCCCCATAAGGGTCGACGTGATTGGAATACCCGTCGCATCAACCAACTCGCGCAGCAATTGAGACGCACCCGGACCAGAGTTGATCACGCCGCCACCGGTGTAAAACACTGGACGTTCGGCATTTTCAATGGCTTCAACCAATTGCGTAATCGTCTCAACGTCACCTTTAACAGGTGGCTGGTAGTGGCTTGCTGAGGCTTTGGGTTTTGGCGTGTAGGTCGCCGAAGCGAACTGTACATCTTTTGGGATGTCGATCAAAACCGGGCCGGGCCGCCCCGAAGTGGCCACATGGAACGCCTCATGAATCATACCCGACAATTTGTCTGTCTCCTTGACCAGCCAATTGGCCTTGGTACAGGGACGGGTGATGCCAACGGTGTCGGCCTCCTGAAAGGCATCTGAGCCGATCATAAAGGTCGGTACCTGACCAGTCAGAACAACCAACGGGATCGAGTCAAGCAACGCGTCGGTGATACCGGTTACCGCATTTGTGGCACCGGGGCCCGAGGTCACAAGAACAACACCCGGCTTGCCGGTCGAGCGCGCATAACCTTCGGCCGCGTGAACCGCACCTTGTTCATGACGCACCAGAATATGGCGAATGTCGTTTTGTTGGAAAATTTCGTCATAGATCGGTAGGACTGCGCCGCCGGGGTATCCGAACACTGTGTCCACGCCCTGATCCTTGAGCGCTTGTACCACCATTTTCGCACCGGTCATTTGACCACTCATCGCACTTCTCCGTCTACGATTTTTTCCAATGTTACGCGCATAAAAAAGCCCCCGTCGGTCCGGCGGGGGCGCATGGGTCCTTAAAAGGGTGTCCGTTACCGGCCCATGCGCTGTTTTCCTACAATGACGACTAGAGCAGTCATGCCCAAGGCTCCTTTAAATCACGTGCGCGGACGTTATGGCAGACCGGACGGGGCGTCAACAGGGAATGATGTGAAAAATATGTCGCGTGAACCGGATGTTTCTTTGCAGTTGTTGCGCGCGTCGGGGTGTTGAGCGACATTTGTGGAACTTTGACCTATGCGGTGTGGGCGTTTTCATCTCCAACACGGTGTCGCGCGTCGGGGCTGCGGCGAAACAGCACTCATATGATGTGCGTGAGCGCACAGAAGCTTGAATTGCATTTTTCATCCTACGTCAGTTAAAACTAAACCAACAAGTTCAGTTACCTTTTGAAAGAGGGAATCCCATGTTGCGTAGTCACCGATTCAGAGATTTTGATGTTTGCAAGGCCTTGTCATTGGTTGCGTTGATTTTGGTCGCCACAACCACGCAAGGGGGGCTTTAGGGGCAAGACCCCAACGATATTTGCAGGTTCTCGCCGATTTGAGACACGACAAGCGGAAACTGGCCATTGAATCTGCCTTTGCAACAATTGCGCGCGGCAACGTGAATTGTGTCGTGATCGAAAATAGAGGCATCATAAACCAACAACGCAGACAACCTGTGAGGACATCATGACACGCAATTTGTTTCAAAGAGATTTCACGTTGGCCCGTGCCGCCATCTTGGCGGTTCTGATGGCCTTTGCGGTTTTTGTTGGTGAGGTTCCGGGCGCGACGAATGATTTGGCAAAGGAACAGGGGTCCGGTGCACGAATCCTACCAGCTGTGATTCATTTGTTTAGTGACGATTGTGACGACACCGAAATTGGCGTGCAGCTTTAAGGTGAACCTTTTGCCACCTGAATAGACTTTTGGGCGAAACGCGTTGC
This sequence comes from Pelagimonas sp., assembly GCF_058892305.1. NCBI lineage: Bacteria > Pseudomonadati > Pseudomonadota > Alphaproteobacteria > Rhodobacterales > Roseobacteraceae > Pelagimonas > Pelagimonas sp. The sequence continues at coordinate 70,067 of NZ_JBZXVN010000035.1, read as the reverse complement.
ATGAAATACCCAAATAGACACATCATGTGCCCCTTTATACGCTTTTCGTGCCTCTTTCAGTGACCTGTGTGGTAACGCATGATTCACACAGATTAAGAAAAACGCAGTGACTTGGGCATAGCCAAGTCGCGACAAGGGGCAAAAATGACTTTTTCAAACGCAATGAAAACGCTGGGCGTTTCGGCTTTGGTGTTTACGGTTTCAGGGTGCGAGTATTTGGATTTTACCGGCAATGACACGCGTCTCAAGCGCATTGAGGTGTCGTCCCAAGAATGTCAGGAACGCGGTGGCGTAACGGTTGTCGCAAGCTCAGGTGAGCAAATTTGCCGGATTGACGCGGATAATTATAATGAAGCCGTCGCAGGTGCCCCAGCCGTTGCCGCTGCTGCATCATCTAGTGCCACCGGGGCAGGAACCGCCGCTGCGGTCGCGGGTCTTGGGTTGGTTATGGTTTTGGCCGTTTCCGACAGTGCCTCGGGCACACGCTAATCAAAGCTAGGTACATTTTATCAACAACCTGTCCACATTATGTGGGTGGTTTTTTTTGTGTTTCTAGGTGTTTTCAGATCAATCAACAGCGCTTAGAGATTGGTGCTTGTTCCCTGTAAAACCCCATATTCCAAGGCATAACGGGTCAGGCCTGCTGTGGTGCTAATCCCAAGTTTACGTTTGATATTTTTGCGATGGGTTTCGACCGTGCGTACAGAAATATCCAACACAACCGCCACTTCTTTGTTTGATTTCCCCTGTGCCAATTGCAACAACACCGTTTGTTCGCGATTGGTAAGAGGTTCTCGGTGGCTATCAGATGGTGCCAACGCACCTTCGGCCCCAGTACAGAGGTAGACTTCTCCGGCCATCACCGCATCAATCGCCGTTTTTATTTCCTCGGTCGGAACATCCTTGAGCACATAGCCGCGTGCACCATGATTGAGCGCGGTGTTGATGTATTCGGGGCTGTCATGCATTGATAACACAAGAATGCGGGTGTTTGAGGCTTTCTCGAGGATCATTTCCGTGGCGGACAATCCCCCCAGACCCGGCATGTTCAGGTCCATCAATATCACATTCGGGGCCAGTGTTTCGAGCTGATCAACCATGGCTTTGCCATCTGACAAAGTCGCGACAACCAAAATGTCGTCATAACTGTCCAGAATGGCTTCGATGCCTTCGGCCACCATTGGGTGATCGTCAACGATAACAACGCGGGTCTGCTTTCTCATGCGCGGGCCTTTGCTTTGCTGCTGCCATCCTTTTCGGGCGGAAGCATATGGGTCAGCGGAACTTGTGCCTCGATAACGGTCCCTGATTTGCTCGACAAGACCCTGAGCGTCCCACCGAGCTGTTCCATGCGTTCCTGCATATTGCGCAATCCGATTCCGGGGCCGGTTGTGTCGCGGGTTTCTTCGACCCCGCAACCATTGTCTTCGACCCGCAGAGTGCCGCCGGTGCGATGACCGCGCAGCAAAACGCTGACTCGTGTCGCACCGGAATGGCGCTCGACATTTGTAAGGGCTTCTTGAGCGATACGATACAGGGCGATTTTGGCATCCTGGCTAAGGCGATTGCGAAACACTGCGGTTTCAAAGTGGGTTTCAACACCGGTGCGGGTGCGAAAATCATCAGTCAAAGCGTGAAGGGCAGGGCCCAAACCGAGATCGTCGAGAACGCCGGGGCGCAAATCACGGCTGATCCGGCGAACTTCGTTGATGGCCTGACCAAGGTTATCAATGCCCTTGTCCAACGTGTCTTGGGCGCGATCATCGCCTTGGCTAAACCGGCGTTTGGTCACATCCAGCGCATATTTCACCCCAACAAGGATTTGGCTGATCCCATCATGTAATTCACGGGCCACGCGGCCGCGTTCTTCTTCTTGGGTGTCAAAAACCCGCTGTGTCAGCTCTTTGAGTTTGGCATCTGCCAGCCGTCGTTCTCGGATATTGATGAACAACCCCGACATGAACACAACCAACAACGCCGCAAGGGTGATCACGCCAATATATAGGAAGGTGCGCTGGACCCGGGTTTTGACTTCGGCGCGAGTGGCGGCAACCGACGCAACAATGTCGTCTATAAAAACCCCGGTTCCAACCGCCCATCGCCATGACGGAAAGGAGGTCACATAAGTGATCATCCGCGCCTCAACCCCGGTCGAGGGTTTGGGCCAAAGATGCTCAACATATCCAGCGCCACTTCGGGCGGTCCATAGGAATTCGGCAACCACTGGGGTGCCTTCGCTGTCTTTGTAGTCAAGCCAGTTCTTGTTGATCAATTCGGTCTGACGCGGAGAAACGATGTTGTTGCCATCATAGTCGTAAACAAAAAAGAAGCCTTCATCGCCGTAGATCATCGCCGCCAGGATTTGTTTAACCTGCTTTTGTGCCAGGTCATCATTCGGCGCGGCAGAGCCATAGACAAAGTAAAACCCGTTCCGGGCTTGGGTCACATAATTTCGCAACTCGCGCTTTTTGGCTTCGATAAGCTGGGCTTCAAGACTGTGGATTTCCCGTTCAGCAAGGGCACGAGACTGGGCGGCGACCAGAAACGAAATAGCGGAGACAGCAAGGATCAACGGCACCGAGGCCAGAAGAAACATCTTCTGACCATAGGAAATGCGGATGCGGTTGAACCAACGGGCCATACCAGCGACCTAAAGCAGCTTGGCCACAAATACAAATATGCGAAGTGCTATCGCGTCAACACACCGCCAATCATCGCCACTAGCGCGACAAGATGGACTAGGATTAGCGCCTTGTCGCGCCAGAAAATCCCGACCGCAAGCCAGCCAAACAGTCCAACAAGAAAGAAGCCGATATTCAATGAAAGCCACCCCATTCCAGTCGCCGTGTAACCGATGATTTGGGCAAATGAGGCTGTCCACTTCAAGGCATCAACCGTTCGGTCATTTCGAGGGCGAAGGACATGGATGAGAAGATTTGACCGGTCCAGCATGGCGATAAATTCCATATGTAATTATTGGGCAGAGTCGCGGTCTAAGTCATTGTGCAAGTGCAGAAAATGTACATTTTCTGCTTTATGACAGTAGAAAAACTACACTCTTGTGGCTTTTGTCAGGGGAGGAATGGCGGACTATCGTTCGCGGGGGTTCAGTTTTGATACTTTTGGTTTCAAAATTTCGGAAAGATGCAAGCTCCGCCTATTTTTGTTCACAACTCCGTATCAGTGGGTATTCCCCTCCGTAGCGTCACGCCCTAGGCTCGGGTCACTTTCAAAGATCCGCGCGCGGGTGGGGAGCCCACGTGCACTAAAAATACCCATGGGAGGATATTACATGGATCGCCGTTCTTTTCTAAAGGCCTCGACCGTTGGCGCAGCAGGTGCTGCGGCCGCGTCCACATTGGCCGCCCCGGCATACGCTCAGGGCAACCGCACTTTGACAATGGTAACATCTTGGCCACGCGGCTTTGCTGTTCTGGATGACGCTGCAACTTACCTCGAAAACATGGTTGCCGAAATGTCCGGCGGTAGCCTGACAATCGACAAAAAAGCGCCTGGCGAGCTTGTTGGCGCTCTGGAAGTGTTTGACGCTGTGTCTTCGGGCCAAGCAGACATGTACCACTCGGCCGACTACTATTACATCGGTCAGCACCCAGGCTACGCCTATTTCACCGCTGTTCCCTTCGGCGGCACCGCGCAGGAAGTGTCGAACTGGTACTACCATGGTGGTGGTGAGCAGTTGCATGACGAGCTTGGCGAAGTCTTCAACCTCAAAGGCCTGCTGGCAGGTAACTCCGGGTCACAGTCCGGTGGCTGGTTCCGCAAGGAAATCAACTCGGCGGATGACTTCAACGGTCTGAAATTCCGCATGCCTGGCCTTGGCGGCAAGGTTCTGGGTAAACTGGGCGCATCTGTTCAGAACATCCCAGGTGGCGAGCTTTATCAGGCGTTGTCGTCTGGTGCTCTGGACGGTCTTGAGTGGGTTGGCCCAATGGCCGACGAACGCGCCGGCTTCCAAGAAGTTGCGAAAATCTACTATACAGCGGGCTTCCACGAGCCGGGTTCAGCTCTGGCATCCTCCGTCAACCTCGACGTTTGGAACGAGCTGTCTGACCAGCACAAAGCGATCCTGCGCTACGCCTCTATGGCCGTAACCCAGTACCAGCTGGCTGAAACTCTGGCCAACAACGGTGCCGCTTTGGCCCGTCTACAGGCGCAGGGCGTGAAGACCCTTCAGTTCTCTGACGACGTTTGGGATGCCTTCGGTGCCGCGTCCAAAGAAGTCATGGACGAAAACATGGATGACGAACTGTTCGCGAAAATCCGCGCTTCGTTCGAAGAGTCCCTGGCCCAGTCCGCAAGCTGGATCAACAAATCGGACGGTTACTACGTTCAGCAGCGCGTACGCGTTCTGGGCGGCTAAGCCGATCTTTGACATTTTGGAAAGGCCCCTGCACGTCGGGGGCCTTTTCGCACATCAGGTCAGCAGACCCGAAGCAAGAGATACACCCGGTCGAGCGGGCTAAGGGGGACAATCATGGAAGAAACTGGCGCAGGCGGCCTTGGGGCTGCTATCGGCGCCGTTGGCGATGGGCTCATCTGGACCTTTCAAAATATCGCCATGGCGTTTTACAATTTCGGATACGCGGTCACGCATCCGCAGCTTTGGCTGGATTGGAGCAACAAAGAAGCGGTGATGCGCTTTGTGTATTACGGTGGCTCCGTCGAATTCTTCTTTGTTTGTATCACTGTTTTCTTGGTGATCTTTGCTGTTGGCCTATGGCGCAACACCTTCTTATGGGGCGTCGTGCGCGTTCTGGAAGGTTTTGCCAACACCATTGGCCGTTTGGCGGCTTGGGCCGGCCTTTTGATGGTGCTTCAACAGGTTATCATCGTCTTTATGCAGCGGATTTTTACCCGGCCTGACATTGTGTTTGGCTTTGGCGTGCCGTTGCAATTCGACATTTCCTGGTATGGCGAAGAACTCAAGCTTTATAACGCCATTGTTGTGGCCCTATGCCTGACCTACACCTTTGTTCAGGGTGGCCATGTGAGGGTTGACCTTGTCTATTCCGCCGTGAGTTTCCGGGTGAAACGTGTCATCGACATGTTCGGGTCGATGTTCTTTATGATCCCGATGGCGACGTTGATCTGGATGTATTCCTGGTACTTCATGTGGCGTCATCTGATCACACCGAAACCCGCCGCGTCTAACACGCTGGAACTTTTGATGAAAAAGTCCAAGCTGATGAAATGGAACGTGGAAACCATCGGCTTTAGCCCCAACGGGTTTAACGGTTACTTCCTGTTCAAAATCCTGATGGTTATCATGGTTGGCATGATCTTCATTCAGGCTTGGTGCTTCTTCTTCCGGTCCTATCTGGAATGGAAAGAAGGCCCTGAATCCGAAGCGAAACACTTTGACAAAGATGTGCTGGAAGAGGGCGAAGAGCCCTACGACCACGCAGAATTCTGAGAGGCTGACACACCATGTTGTTTGGACTTGATGGCGTCGAGATCGGCCTGATCATCGTCTTTCTGACGCTCTTTTCCGCGATCCTTTCCGGCTTTCCGGTGGCCTTTGCCATCGGTGGGGCAGGGATCATATCCTTTGGCATTATCGCCGCTCTTGATAGCGCCGGTTTGCTAATTCACCATGCAATCGACACCGGTTCCGATGCCTATAACGCACTGGTCGCCAGTGGGATGGCGCCCGAGAAAATCTCGGTGTTCCGAAATCCCGACCTGCCGACCGAGGCGCATTCTGTTTTCCCACGCGGCTGGGAATATGCGCTTGATCGCAACGTGTCCTTTATTGTGAACCGCATCAACGAACGTGTGATTGCTGGTCAATCCATCGAAACGCTTCTGGCGGTTTTGATGTTTGTTTTGATGGGCATCGTTCTTGAACGTTCCAAAATTGCAAACGATCTTCTAACGACCATGGCGCGCGTCTTTGGCCCGCTCCCCGGTGGTTTGGCTGTGTCGATTGTTGTTGTTGGCGCCTTCCTTGCTGCGTCAACCGGTATCGTTGGCGCGACTGTTGTCACCATGGGTTTGCTGGCGTTGCCGACCATGTTGCGTAATAATTATTCGCCCGAATTGGCGACTGGCGTCATCGCAGCGTCCGGTACCTTGGGGCAAATCATTCCTCCTTCGATCGTGATTGTTCTGCTCGGCACCTTGGCCGGAGACCTTTATTCGGCAGCGCAAGAAACCCGCGCGGTCGAAGCCGGTTGTACCGATGCTCTGACTTATCTGGGTGAACCTGCGGTTGTGTCGGTTGGGACCTTGTTCCAAGCAGCGCTGGTTCCCGGTGTGATGTTGGCTGGACTCTATGCGGCCTATGCCTTTGGCTTTGCGATGCTGAACCCATCCAAAGCCCCGGCCGTCGCGCTAGGCGAGGGCGGTGGCGAGCCTGTCACACGCGGCGAAGCCTTTACATGGTACCTTGGCATTCCGGTTGCATTGATTGCTGGGGCCATCCTTGGTGCTCAAGTGGGCCTTGTGGGTGATCAATCGACACGCGTCGACAGCTTTACCGATATTGGTCAAGCCGCCAGCTTGCGCACAAACGTTTCCGAAACATGTCAGGCCTCGATGATCGAGCTGCATGGCCAAGACGCTTGGGATGCGGCGATTGCCGAGCAGGCCAAGATTGAATCTTCGGGGGGGGTGCAGGAAAGCCGCCGTTTGTCCGAAGACGAGATCGTTGCTCTGCGCGCTGAAAAAGTGGCAAATGCCGCGCCTATCGGCACTGGTATCATGATTTTGACGGTGATCATGGGGTTGATTTTGGCGATTGCCCGAGGCGTTTCGCCATCGTCTGATCCTATGCCGTTGATGATTGGGGCAGGCGGTTTGGTGCTTGGGTTGTTGGTCGATACGGTTCTGATCTCGCCGACAACAACGTCTGGCTGGACAGTGATCTTTATGTTGATCCCTTGGGCCCTGGCACTTTATGGCTGTAAATTTGCCTTCGTTCGCCTGTCCAAAAATGAGCTGTTGCGCGTTGTCTTCCCACCGTTGGTGCTGATTGTTGCTGTTCTTGGCTCGATCCTTGGCGGGATCACCAACCCGACACCGGCGGCGGCACTTGGCGCGGCGGGTGCAATCATGTTGGCCGCCTATCGTAAATTGGCCGAGCAGGACAGATCGCCAAAGATCATTCTGAACTCGACCTTGGCGGTTCTTGTGATGATCCTGATTGGGGTAAACTTCGATCTGCGCATCAACACATCCGAAGTCAGCTTTGAGAGCTGGGTTGCATTCTTCTTTGCTTATGCGGCCTATCTCTATGCTTTGTTTGGGCTACTGTTCAGCTGTTGGATCTTGTTCAAGGCGGGGGTTCTAAGCCCGGCTGTACGGGAAACAGCGAAAGTGACCAGCATGGTCTTTACCATCCTGATCGCGTCCCAGCTGTTGAACCTTGTGGTGATCTCCTTTGGCGGTGAACATTACATCCAGCAGTTCCTCAAGAGCTTTGACGACGTCGGCACGGTGTTCCTGATCGTGATGCTGGTGTTGTTCATCTTGGGATTTGTTCTCGACTTCCTCGAGATCATTTACATCGTGGTTCCGATTGTTGGCCCGGTCATCTATGGCGCGCATTTCGATCCGAAATGGGTGACCATCATGATTGCGGTGAACCTGCAAACCTCGTTCCTGACACCACCCTTTGGCTTTGCGCTGTTCTACCTACGCGGCGTTGCCCCCAAAGAGGTCACAACCGGCCACATCTATCGTGGTGTGATCCCGTTTGTCTTGATCCAGGTGGTTGGCTTGGCGATCTTGTGGTACTTCCCGTCGATCGTAACCATCGTACCGGATTTGATGTCAAACTGATCTGCTCGTAAATTCAAATAGAAAGGGCCGCCCAAGCGGGCGGCCCTTTTTCTATGCCTCGATAAAACCTCAAAATCGTACCATCTGCGCCGCAGGTCTTACGTTAACGAACCGCAAACAACCGCCACCCTGCAAACAATCAGACGTTGATCACGCAACAGTAGACTAAAGGAATGCAGAATGGCCGGTACTCGGATTGAAGCGCTCAGCCGCATGGATGTGCAAAGCAGCATTCAACGTGATTTGTTTGCCAAAGCGGATGCAGAAATGGTGCGACACCGCGCGAAAAGGACCACGGCTTCGCAAACCCAAATGAAGCTGCGCGGGTTACCATACGCCCATTCGGGGTTTCACATAGCCAATGATGAGGGCCAATTCCTAAGCCCTATGACCCGATTGGTTGTCCTCGCATTTGTGGCAGTTTTGCTGTCGCCCGTGGCCTCGGCGTTTTGGGGTTCGGTTCTTTAAGCGTAAATCAACCGGACTGACTGCGACCATCCGGAAAGGAAATATTTGCGACCTGTTCCGCTATCGGGTCGTTGGACAACGGATGCAGATCGTCTTCATAGGCTTCGGGGTCACCAAGGCGTTCCCAACCGCCATTGCGATAGATTTCCAGCGCATCAAACTGAGCTTTGTAGCCCATCTTATCGCTGCCTGGCACCCAATAGCCAAGATAGACATAGGGCAGACCCGCGGCGCGTGCGATGTCGATATGGTCCAAAATCATCCAAGTGCCAAGGCTGGCGCGGGTATGGGCTGGATCATAAAAGGAATAGACCATCGACAGGCCATCATCGAACATATCGGTCAAACAGGTGGCCGCCAATGTGCCGGTCTCACGGTCGATGTACTCAATAACCCGTGAGCGGATCGGTGTTTCTTCGATCATCGCGGCAAATTCAAAAATATCCATATCCGCCATGCCGCCATCGGCGTGGCGATTGTCGAGATAGCTCCGGAACAATTCGTATTGTTCGTCTGTGGCCCAAGGGCTTGTGGCGCGGCGCTCATACTGGACATTGCGTTTTAACAGACGCCGTTGCGAGCGGGACGGTTTAAAATCGTCAACCACAATGCGCGCCGACATACAGGCCGAGCAATCCGAACAGGATGGGCGGTACAACACGTTTTGTGACCGCCGAAACCCTTGCTTGGATAGGCTATCATTCAAAACCTGTGCCTGATCGCCCTGCAGGGCGGTGAACAGCTTTCTCTCCATCCTGTCTTCGAGGTAGGGACAGGGTTGGGGGGCCGTTACATAGAACTGTGGGGCAAGGGGTAGCGAATGGCGCATCTGTTTCCGTTAACCGATAAGACTTTAACAAAACGGTAACAATATTTTTGCGCAGCTCCAACCCCCCGAAATTGAGGAGGCCCCAGAATCCGGGACCTTTCTTGGGTTTGGGTTAATATCGCTATGGTGGTGGCAGTTTCTTGCCAAAACCTAAGAGGCGCTTAGGCACGTAGGTTAAGCGCAGTGGTGCCCATGAACATATCGGTCAGGCTTTGACCGCGTTCGCTTGTCAGCATCAAGAAGATCGAAATGATCTGCAAAATCACCGTCGACATCGTCACGGTATATCCCAGCGTATGAAACAAGGCCTGTTGCCCGTCCAAGCGGCGGCCATAGGCGTCACGCAATTCGATCGCCATTAGGCGCATACCCCATGTTGCCGACCCACCAGAGATCGTGAACCAACGGTACAAAAAGCCAACAACCATAAAGAACACCGGGATCATAAAGAGCCCAACAATGGTGAATAGGGCCAGCGGCAGGGAAATCGCAATAATCACAGCACAGTCGATGAACCAGGCAATGCCGCGTTTAAAGGCGACGCCGTCATAGAATTCGGCCTGACGATGGGGGTCGGGCAGATGGGACAGCGGCTCGGAATACATTTTGGGCTCCTTTGATAAATGACCGGCCCCGAGGGAAAGGGCCGGCAGATGTTGGCTATGGGAAGTATGCGATTAGGCGTCTTCAGTTTCCATAACTTCTTTGGCGCGCTTTTCGCGGTCGTCCATAAACTGGTCAAACTCAGTTTTGTCTTTGGCTTCACGCAGACGCTCAAGGAAGGCTTCAAAGGCATCCTGTTCGTCTTGCAGGCGCTGAAGTGTGTCGGCTTTGTATGCGTCAAATGCGGTGTTGCCGCTTGGCTTCATGGCCGACCATGCTGTGCGACGGGCGGCGCGGTGGGATGAGTGACGGCAGGATTTCGAGAACATGCGTTTGCTCCAGATCATATATGCAAGAAGGGCGAGGCCAACGGGCCAGAAGAAGATAAAGCCAAGAACCATGGCCGCAATCCACGCGCCTTTGCCGCGCTGATCGAGCCAAGCCTCGCTTTTAGAGAACCAACCAGCATTGGCGGGAACGTCAGCGGAATAAGTGGCGGTGGTCATTTGTGTCTCCGTTCTGTGTGTATGTGAATGTCTTTCACATTGAAGAGATCGGGACGTGAGGCGGGGTTTTCAAGAGCGGATGTGAATGTTTTTTACATTTTCTTGAATTATCATTTGTTATCAGATGGATGGAGGTGAATTTTGTGCCTGTTGTAGCTGTAGCGCGACATAGATTTTTGCAAAGAAAGACAGAGAGAGTTGCAGCAAACGGTTTTTTTGCGATTTGAGGCGGTTCTGACCGTTTGACAAGAGACAATGACGATTATGTCGTTTTGAACTGGGCCAAGATCTGACCTGATGTCAAATTAGATAGGGCTTCGGGGGGATACCAGGGATCTGCCAGTGAGACAGAGATATTTGCAAACTGTCAATCGACCACTTCTAAAACGCTCAAACAAGGTAGGCCGAAGGCTGTTCGAAGGGTCTTCGAACAGTGTTGGAAGGAGGCATGTCTAACTAGGGGCAGCTGTTGGTTCTTCCAAGTCATACCTGCAAGGAGCTGCATTGGTTCCACCTTGGGCAGGAAGGGCGGAAACCAGACCTTAGCTGCGTCTGCGAAGGCTCCGTGCCGGACGGGCAAAAGCGGCCATTCAACCGCAAATGGTCAGGCCTTCGATGCTGCGCAGGCCACCAAGGGCAGCTGTGCTCAGGTTGCGAGCTTTGCAAAGCCAAGCCATCACCCCGGCAACCTAACACAGATGCGCTGCAACGCCGCGATAAAACCGGTCATTGACGAACCTGTCAGGGAAAATTAGGGGTGCAGGCCTGTTGAGCGTACGAACCAATGGCCGGTAACCGAAATTAAGTTGATTCCGTTTTGGAGTTAGATGATTTCAAGCGCGCCCAAGACATCCGGTAACGCTGTTGAAAAGTCCGAAGCGTTCAGCACGAGGGCAATAGAAATATCGTGTTCAATTCCTGTAGCTATGTCCAAGTAAGAAATAGTTATTCCATCAGCAGTTAGAACAGCATTGGATACATCGAACTCTGCACCGCCTGTATTGTAGAACCGCAAGGTGTCGCCCTCTTCAATGTTGAAATCGGTCACTGATGTATCGACTGATGTACGCGTAAATTCGAACACATCGGCCCCTGAGCCACCCGTTAGAACATCGGTGCCAATGCCGCCGAAAATTGTATCATCGCCATTTCCACCAGAAACGGTTTCGTCGGCATCTGACCCCCAGATAACGTCATCGCCTTCGCCACCGTCTATAAACATGGCGACGCCAGCAAGGCTGTAATCAGAGCTGGTCAGGTCGATAATATCATCTCCACCCATGCCATGAATGACTTCGATGTTGGTGAAACGAACCGCGCTGTCGATGCCAGTGGAATCGCCCGTCAGCACTACAGCTCCGTGAAAGCCGGAATAAGCATCGTGTAAGAAAAACGCGTCGCTCTCGTGGCTCAGCTGGATTGTATCACTTTGCGTGCCGCCATCGGTAACCGCCTCTATGCGAACGAGTCCTTCTAGGTTTATGCGAACTTGTGTGCCCACTTGGGTTGTGGAGCTGACATTGAAAGCTGCGTAACCAGATGTGTGGTAGGTGTCTCCCGACAGGTATAAGGTATCTGAGCCGTCACCGCCTTGGACGAGGTTAACACCACTTAGAGCATAAACAGTATCGTCACCGCCACCGCCTCGTAGTTGGTTATTACCATCGTTTCCTGAAACAAGATTGTCTAGGCTATTCCCGAAACCATCTATATCTTCGGTTCCTGACAGAGACAGCATTTCAGCATTTTGCCCGTCTAAGCCGAGATCGAAAGAGATTTCAGTAATAACTCTGTCGGTCCCCTCGTCAGAGTATTCAACGATTACATCCCCGATGTTATCAATGAAATAGTAATCGTCACCCAGTCCGCCGATCATTGTGTCCGCCCCCAACAAACTCGCCGCGTAGTCGCCGACTTGTTCGCTTGACGCAAATATGTCTATTCCTGAACCGCCAATAAGGATGTCATCTCCCGCCTCACCTGAAAGGTGGTTGCGGCCTTCATAGCCAAAAACCAGATCATCGCCTGCACCGCCATATAAGACATCGTTGTCGTCAGTCCCGTGCAACTCCGCAGGAAGAATTTCAAAAAGGTGCCCCCCCCGACGCCCGCCTTCAGGGGTCGGCGTCTGCCACGTGAACAACAATGATCCATCGTCCAACTCTACGAGTTGGTGATCGTACCCACCGTTATTGCTTGAGCCTTGCCCCTCCCCGACGACATGCTCACTGCGGAACACGCCATTTGCGTCATACCTGCGGATGGCGAAGGAACCGCCGATCCCGTAAGGTCCGTAATGAATGGCCAAAGCGAACCCGCCATCAGATGTGGGAACGACTGCGTCTGACATCGCAAGCAGACCCGTCTCAAACGACACCTCATCAAACGATAAGATTTCGCCGGTCTGTGTCGAGACAAGGTAGATGTTGATCGTATCTGTATTGTCCGCAGCATCGCCGACGTCGCCCAAAGCACGGGTAGAAGTGATGATGACATATGTCTCAGTTGCTATGCCCGAGCCGTTCAGGGCAGTGATCACTGGATCTCGAAACCCCATGGGAAAATCAAATGTGTCGATGCGCTGCGGCTCTTGCAGGATGGTTTCCACCACATCGTAGTGCCGTACATCTATGCCGCCATCGTCGTTTCGTATGGCCAGCAAAAAGCCGCCGGTGGCCAATTCTGAAACGTTGGCTTGCCGCAAATCTCCTTGTCCAGACAACCTCGACAGGACAGTGCCATCGACACTCATTAGGACTATTTGGCCGTCGGGAACGATAATCAGTGTCTCGCCCGACGCGAATGTTAGATAGGTATCCCCGAGAGAAACGCTTCCAAAATTGGGTGCCAAATTATCAACCTCAACGGGCCCCGTAATTAGGGTGAAATCTGGGGCAAACGTATACCGAATGGCAGGGTCAGTCCGTAAAGCACCAAAGATAACGAGTGTGAAAGTGCCATTAATGTCTATAACCGGAGCAGAAAATATCGATAGACCAGAAAAACTAGCATTTCCTTGAACAAGTTCAATTGGCTCTGAAAAATGGCCATCTATCGATGTCGTCGAAACAAAGATCGAAACGAGGTAATCCGCTGTGATTGGGTCCCATTGCCGCTCGGTCCAGAAAACAAATGAACCACCATCCGGATGTGGCGAAATGAACGGGCGTACAACACCAATGGGAACAATAGGAATAAAATCAGGCATTTAGAAACACTCTTCTAGAAACAACACAGGAACGGGAATCATTGACGTAAAGTTAAAATCAAGTCTGTAAGTTTAATTTTGCATTGAGCCTTTCCCAAGCGGACAGTGGTCATCATAATTCTAGAAGTGTATCAAGTAAACGACCGTTAACCTGATACACTCTAACGCCCGCCGCAGACGTTTGAACAACTTGTAACATCTACGGGGTAGAGCTCCAGACCGACATCGACCTGAAAACTTCGGCAACTCCAGATCAAACGGCAGCTTAGGGGAAGCTGGGCCTGCTACGTTGCCGGTGCAGCATTTTCTGAAACCTAATTGTCAGTGGTTGCCTTTCGGTCCGCTTTGGGCTCCTGCGGTCATCTGGCAGTTTGGGACTCATGCGAAATTGCTGCGACCATGCTGCCGCATCGCCGCAAGTCTGCTCTGAACCCAACTTGAGCAATGCTGCAATGAGAACCAAGGTCTGAAAACACTGGCGAAGCGGACATGGAAAACAAACTGTGCAATTCTTCAGGGATAAAGGTGACTACCTTTTTGGTAATTTCATTGATTTAATGGTCTTGTTGTTACCTTCATTCGGTTGTTGCTCAACTAGAGCCCATTATGATCTTAGATGCTTGCACCTAAATAAATCCCTCCGATTTGGGTCAGTGGTCCAGGGAATGGTTCCTTGTGGCAAAAGCGACCGTGCAAATAGGCCAAGCATTTCACCTTGGCGGGCGAATTCCGGGTCGCGGTCTGACAAATCGCAGGTCGTATTTAGAAATGCCACGATATCGCCTGCAAACAGCTCGGACGTAATCTCAAAGTTGCATTGTCGACCCTCTGCACAGACTTGCAACGAGCGAAAGTAAGTCATCATGCGCCGCGCCGTTGCCGCGTTGGTCAAAACCACATCTTCCACGGCCACCCGGATCTGACGTCGCAGCGTCTTTGGTGCAGTGGCCCCGATCTCATCGAGCAGGGCGCGATCGGCAAGCGCGATTGTTTCGCAAGCAGGCAGCCTTTCATCAGCTGAAAGCACACCATCCGCCATCGCCGATGCGTAGACATCACATCGGATCTTGAAAATCTTGCGCGTCAATTCTTCGGACGAATGCCCGGTGATCTCTTGTGCGCCGTTTGGAAAGACGCTGACAAACTGTCGGTGAATGGCAAGTGTCGTATTTGACCGCTGAATGTCGATGCTGTTGCCATACTGAAACAACGTCCAAGTAACACCGAACGCGCCCAGTACAAGGGTAATCCACGGGACAAGACGGGTGGTGACCGTGTGCGACGGCATACGGTGCGCCAACCAGATCCACAATGCGCGCATCAGTCAGAACCGTCCAAGGAAGGCTTCATTTGCAAGGCATGCGCGGCGCCTTGCCACGGCGACAGACCGCCCCCGTCGCCCCCATCGAGCGCAACGGCACAACACTGACAATCATCGCAGAAGTCTACGATGCTGCTATCGGACAAGCCGCGGACATACGCAGCAGAGTTTATATCGGTTTTCCGCGCTTCCACAGTGGTCTCTTCGATCCATTCGGGCAGCATGAGGCTAAGGTTGGTATCGTGGTCCGTCTTGGGCGCATCGACACACATCATGCCCTGTGGACAGGTGTCGATGTTCATTTCAACCACTGTGGCACCGGGGCCGATAAATTGAATGTCCTGCGCCTGGGCCGTGGGCGCCGGACAGGCAAGGCAAAGTGCTGCGATAAGATGTTTCATCTGTTTCCTCATTGTGTCGGGTCAAAAATAGCAATGGTGCGGCGCAGCAGGTCGATAAACTCTGCCGCCTTGGTCAGCGCATCGACGATGCCGTTGAGATCTTTGAGAATTTGATCACTCTGTGCCACGATGGCGCTTAGCTGTGAATTGACAGCGCCAATGTCCTGCGCCCTGAGCACTTTGTTTTTGGCGCGATGGATGACCAGATTTTGCTGGCTCAGCTTGATGGACATTTGCGTCAGGGACCGCGCCCGGTCATCATCGCCGGCCAAACGTGCGGCATGCGCCTGTGCGTTCAACGCGACGAGCACATTTTTCTGGGTCATTTTCAACGCACTGATCCGCGCCAGGGCTGTCGCGTGGTCTTTTGCAGTTGTGGTCATGTCAATTCTCCTCGTTTGCAGCATCGAGAAGCCCGCGCAGCTCTTCCAAATATTCAACAAATTCAGCGGCATCCGCGCCGGGCCGGGTGCGGGCCAAAAGCTGGGCATGAGACTTGCGAAATTGAAGAAAATTGATGACCGGCGAATTTTCCTGGGCCTTTAGAAAGGTCGCATGGGCGGTGCGGGCATTTTCGATGGCTTCCGCATAGGCGACCGGATCGTTTTTGCCTTCTGCGTTCAGCAAGTTCTGGCGCGCTGTTAACAGCTGTGCCTGCGCCTCAAGCAAGTCCGTGTCATAGGGCTCAAGATGGGCCAAAATCACCTCGAGATTGTCTTCAAGCACAGCGTCCGCTTGCCCGATCACCCGACGCAAAGTACCGACCCGCAACTGGTTGACGAAGAACTTGGTCGACGTACTGATGAGGGTCTGTTGTTCACGGGCAACGTCGCCCAAGCGCTCGAATGCTGCGGGCCGGGCCGCGTCTGGCATCCCGAATGCAGCCACGATCGCATTTGCCTGCGCTTGCGCCTGCGCCGGGGTTTTCGACCCGGCAAGCGCCTCCAGCGAGGTCAGGTAGCCATCCATTATGGTCCGAAAGTCCACCAGTTCCGACGCGGAACCTGCGTCGTCGCGCGGATCAAAATACTCGACCAACCTGCAGTCGCTCACCCCGCTTGCGTCGAGACGGGCCACCGTCGTATCGCAATCGCCAACAAAGCCTATGACGCCGCCATCCGCGGCAATCGCACGCTGTTCTTCGCGCGCTCGTTCTTCTGCGGCATCGTGAAGAAGGTGTTCTTCGATCCCTGTCGTAAAGGTCGTGAACTCTTCCCTCGCCTGCGCAAGCGGCGCCATAACGTCCGGCGTTGTGCAGGCCGTTAAGGCCCACACATAAATCAAATGAGCCGCGTGCTTCATGTCGTGACCTGATCATGCGGAGAAGGCGGGACATAATAGCCCACTAGGAAGGTGACCAGCAAAACGAAGGCCGATTCCACGCCAGTGGGCATTTCGATCCCGCCGAACTCTGCAAGAGCCCATAGAGCCAGGACCGACAATGCAGACCCCACTGACCCGGCAGCAACCTTGCGGGCGGGTCGGTTTGTCATCATTTGGGCCATGCTACGCCTCCAACAGCAGTGCTGCGCGCAGCATTGCGGGCAGACTGTCGACCAGCTGACCGGACGCGCGCGTTCCATCAACGGGATGCCAACGCCCCTCGTGCGAGCCTTCGCGATTCCAATACGAATTCGGATCGTGGATGATGAGACCGGCAATTGTCCCGGCCACGATATGGGTGCCCAGAGCCCCCAAACGCTGCCCGGCCTGACGCATCTCAGCTTCTTTGAGCGTATAGAACCAAAGCGGCGTAGAGGCCGCGAAATCCGCCGTTTTCAACTCGTTGCCTGTGCGTCCGAATGTCAGTTCTGCCTGTGTCAGGGCGCGCAGGTCAAACCCGTGTTGATCATTGATCGCCGCAAGGCAGGCCTGTGCCGAGGGGACAGACATCCGGATACCGCGTTTCAAATTGCGCGCGGCCAGGTTCTTTTCATCCAGTTCAACCTCTGTCGCGGTGTTCTCGTCCAGCTCGGTTGCCTCGTTTCGCATGGCACGCAATGGCAAGGCGAGGTTGGTGTCGATCCGGCGCGTTGTGCGGTCTGCAAATTCAGAATTGGACAGACCCGTGCGCGCCCAATCAATCACCCAGTTCTCCGGCAGTTTTGGCGCTCCGAACATGGGGTTGGTGCCACCACCTGTGAACGCAAACAGCAACTTGAATGTGGCGCGTGCCAAGCCGTCGTCTTTATTGCGCCCAAAGGCGCTGTTCCAGTCATAATTGCCGCGAACCATGGAATGCCCAAAGCGAAAGGCGGCCACGGCGAATTCGATCGGCATGGGAAACGCTTCGTCGTG
The DNA here is from genome assembly GCF_058892305.1 of Pelagimonas sp. Lineage (NCBI taxonomy): Bacteria > Pseudomonadati > Pseudomonadota > Alphaproteobacteria > Rhodobacterales > Roseobacteraceae > Pelagimonas > Pelagimonas sp. The sequence continues at coordinate 52,630 of NZ_JBZXVN010000035.1, read as the reverse complement.
CTTATGCCCGCAATCGCGAAGAAACTTTCCGTATAGCGACGCACCCGAGGCTTTGACCTGTTGCAACGCGACCGGATCGCAAATGGCCGGCAGATAGACGTTCATGACCAGCCATTGATAGTGCAGAACGACCTGTTCGCGCGCTTTGGCAAAAAGCACGTCGGCGTCGGCGTTCTCGCCTGCATCGCGCAGGGCATCGACCATCCGGTTGTGGAACCGCAAAAAAAGCAACATGCAACTGGGCAATGAACAGGTTTTCATCGTTGCGCGGGTCGCCAATGACCGCGGCCGTCATATTTGGGCGCCCGTCGCGCTGGAATGTCGCGCGAATGCCTTCGGGCAGCGCGTCGAAATCCTCTTGGGTAAAGTGGATCGACCCATGTTCGGGTGCCAACAAACGCCCAAGACGCAACAGGTCAGCGGCACCGTCCAAAGGCAATCTGTCGGGGATGCCTCCCTCGAACGGGGCCAAAGTCCCCAGCCACATCTTGGCCTTGTCCCCCGGAAACCGGAGCAGCCCGATCAGTTTGTCATGGGCAGCGTTGCCGGTGGGCGTGGTCGGGCCATAGAGGCTGTCAAGATCAAACCGACCGGTGCGTTGGTTGACGATCGCACCGGCGACATCTGGGCGCGGCTGCGGCGCAAAGTCGTCGCCGGGGCGATTGAAAATGTCGACAATGTCGGCTGCGCCGGGACGCGACAGCCCTTGGTTGGTGATGTCATGATCGATGAACTGCCCCAGGTAGGTGAACACCGGTGCCAGAGCGGAATTGTTCAGATCCTCCGGGTCGCCGTGACGGTAGAGCTCTTCTTGAAGCGCCCGAAGATGCGCGGGCGTCTCGGCAGAGAAGGGCACGCCTTCGGCATCTGGGAAAAGGAACCCAAAGCTTGCGCATTGGCTCAAAGCTTCGGGGCAGACGACGCGTGTGCCGCCGTGGTGAGCTGTGGTTTGCATAGCAGTCTCCTTGGTCAATTTTGGATTAACCCGAGCCTGCCAGCTGACCCGTTAACCATGTGGGAGCGCGCTGTGATTTTGGTGTGAACCCGGGCGAATGCCCCCGCACCCCGTGTCAAAACGCAAATCGCCCAAGGCCAATTTGCGTGGCCTTGGGCGGATGCGATGCGTGTGTATTCTCAGGACGCGTGGCTCAAGCCCGGGACGGTACAAAGCCTCCGGTCAGCTGTTCGATATCTTCAGCTGGCGCATGGGTCAGGAACTCCCAGCAATACCTTTTGACATCACGCGACGAGATGATCCCATAGCCGGGCAGTCCCCCGTTCAGACGGTCGGGAAATTTATATGCGTCTTTGGCGAAAACATCCGTCCCATAGCTGTTGCGAAACAGAAACGTAAACGGATCTTCCCCATCCCTGTCGTCTTCATTGACCCTATAGCCAACCAAGCAGACGCTGTGCCCGGCTACCGGTCGTTTTCCCTTGACGATCTTGTCGGTTGGATAGCGTATGTGGCCAGAGGCGCGGGCATATGCGCCAGTCCAGACATACTCTGCCTCGTTCAGGATCGCGAATCCGGCGACGATCGGTTTCTTCTTGGACAGCTGATCCACAAAAAAATTGACCAGATTTGGCCGGGGCGTTTTATTTTGCCATTCTCTTTTGGGGCCGACTTCTGCGTCGGTGATGTCATGGAACAGTTTGTCCGCCGCAACCGTACGCTTGCCAGCCGCGCTATCGACCGTGACATCAAACACTTTGGGGGCTTTTGGTGGGATGATCGACGCATTGGGCTCGTAAGGGGCATCTTTCGCGTCTGCGAGGCCATCATTGATCAGCGTGTTCTTCAATTGGACCAAAAACGTGCCACCTTGTTCTTGCAGGATTTTTAGCGCCTGCCTGGTTGGCGGATTGTCGATACCTGTCAGCGGCTTGCGCCATGCCTTGTCGTAAAGGTGTTCTTCGGACAGGGGGACGTACTTGGTCTCTCCATTCACATGAAACCGGCGCAGTTCTTCTGACGCCACGACCGCGAATGCGTTGCAGGTGCCCCGTGCATGTTGATGGCGCACGGGCCAGCCATCCCCGTCCTTGAATGTGCGCAGCCCCTTGCTCAGGTCGACTTCTGGGGCAGTGTTTTCTTTCAACGCAAAGGTACTTCGCCTGGCGATTTCAGTCTGCACCCGCTGGAATGACCACTGCGGAACGCCGCTGCCGAAAACAATGTTCTCTGTCATGCTGTGTGCCTCCTTTCACCTGCGCCGATCATTTGAGCTTGAACTGCGCAAGTTCGGTTTGGCAGCCTGTGATCAGGTCGTTGATTTTTCCCGATTTGACCAATTCGGTAACGATCCATTTTGCCAATGCGCGTCCAGCTTCGGAATCGCTTTGATAGTGGACGCCCGCCCGTTCCCTGTTGCGGGCGATCCGCAAAGAGAGTTCGGTGAGATATTTGCTGATCCCTTGTTCGGTCTTGTAAGTAATTTCGGACTCGTCAGCAGCTTCGGGCTTGGCAGGGGTCTCAGAACCGTCAGGAGTCTCGGGCTGGACAGGAACCGGTTTCATATCGTCATCATACGCGCCCATGGCGTGTTGTATCAACAGCGATACGGCCTCGGCCTGTGATGCATGATTGCTGGGAAAGGACGGATGGGGCGGGGTCGGAATAACAGGCAAAATTCCGGGCCAGATCTGTACAGGCCGGGGCCGTTTAAAGTGCAGTTTCCATTCCATGCCCACAATGCCCGACACCATCATGCCAATGGAAATCAGACGGGCCGTGCAGGGGTGCTGGACCGGATTGATCGACAGGACGTTGTAAAAATAGTGGTAAAAACTGCCGGACTGATCCGCGATCTCTGCCCCATAGTTTTGCAGCGTCCGGTTACGATCCACTTCAATCGCATAGTGGAGTTCTGTCGCAACGGGTGTTTCGGTTTTGTCATCAAGATCCTTTTCTGGCGCGTTTTTAATCGACTTGATGTAAGTACTCAGTTCCGCCTCGAGACCGGATGCAGTACCGACAGTGTTTTTACTGACCAGAGGCAAGAGCTCTGCTAGTTTTGACTGTGCCCATAGATCGGGGTGCAGATCGTAGTCTGAAAAACTACGCTTAGTGGCATCCGGGATCAGGTCAAAATCGAATACGTCGCCTTTGATTGACAGAGGCAACACCGATGGCATCACTGTGCCCGCTCCGGGGCCTATTCCGGTCGATGTCGACCCGCGTGTGGCACCATTTGTTGCACCATTTGTTGCGCCGTTGGTTGATGGTAAAAATGACATGTGGTTTCCCCCGTGTTAATCATTTTGGTCTTCATAGGTGCCAGGCCGCGAATACGCTGTGAATGCAGTGTGAAAATCAGGCGGGCATGCCCGCATCCAACAACAATGTCGCAAAGGCCTTTCTGTCCGCCGGGTCCCTAAAGCCCTGAATTTTCTCAAATTCCACCACAGAAAAATCTGGGTATAACTTTAGGTGATGATCAACGAGAGGGACGGCTTCAGAGCGTCGACCGGCGGCCATCAATGCGGCAATGGTTGCACGGATATTTCCACTATAATTGGGTGAACGTCGGAAGCTGGAAAACCCATATTCGGCTGAAGCGTCATAGTCGCCTTGGCTGAAAAGCGCGAAACTCAGAAAATGCTCGTTTCTAAAGATGAATGGATCATACGGCGACAGCTCTAGCGCTCGGCGCCCATTGCGCACGGCTTCTTGTGAATGACGTGTTGTGGTCAAAGTCGGCACAGACCATGCAAGGGCCTCTGCATCGTTGGGACTAAGGTCCATCGCGTCACCAATCAGCGATAGGGCTGCGGTATAGTCCCGGTCAAACATCATGCGATTATGCGCCCACAATGCCATCACGCGCCCGTCCCGTGGCGAGAGCGACATTGCCTTGAGCGCATGTTGGTCAAGCGCGGCACGATCCGTAAACCAGTCGGGCGACCAGCCTTCCCACATGCGGATCGACAACCAATCTGCCATCATCGAATGCGCAAGTGCAAATTGGGGTCCGTTCCGTACGGCAATGGCCAATAGATTCCCGGCTTCCACGAAAGCGTCATGAGACAACTTGAAAATCAGGTCTTTCGCCTGAAGAACCAAATGATAAGGCTCCAGCTCATGCAAGGGCCGCGTGCGTGACAGATGCAATTCTTCCGCATCCACGGACGGCACAATGGCGCGTGCAATCTCTTCTGCGATGGGCACGTTCAAACTCAGTATCTCGCGTTTGCGACTCATCAGTCTTGTCGCCCAGATCACCCGTTCGCTTTGTGCCTCGACCAATTGGGTGGTGAGCGCGGCTTGATCGTCGTGCAACCGAACCGACCCGGACAATATATACCGGGCGTTCAAATCACGCCCAACCTCCATTGGGCGCGGGACTTTGTGCAAATACATGCGTGTTGTGTTGCTGGAAATGACTGATGGGGCGCGGAAGGACGCAAGATGACAGGTCAAATGCTCCAGCAATGCCAGAGACAATTCCTCGCCCCGCTGATCTGCGCCAAAGACCTCAAAGGGCAAAACCGCCAATGCCACGGGCGGTGCGTTTGATAGAGGTTTTTCGATTGCAGCAGGCAAGCTAATTTCTTGTTTTGGCCCAGTGTTCAGTTTGATGGCAATGGCCAGCTCTTGGGTTTCTGCCGCGGGCTCTGCGTCCATTTCCGTCTCTAAACGTTGAAAGAAAAGGGCATAGACCCTGAGTGCGGCCGCAGGTTCCGCATTCTCAACAAATGTGGACATCAATGTGCGCACCGCTTCTTCATCGAATTCGTCCAGTTTCAACGCTGTTTGCGCACAGGCGTACCGCAGCGTCCGGTCTGTCTGAGGGTTTTTGTAGATCTCTTTCAACTGCCGCAAAACCGAAGCAACCGCATCCGTTTGAATTTCTTTGGCCCATTCCTCAAACTTTGAACTTATTGAAAAAATATCCGAGAACATCCGACTGACCTTCAGGCAATCAGAGAGTTTCTCTGGTGGAAAGGGCCGGTGTTCCAATTGCATCTGCAAAGCCTGCAGATCTGTCGATATGACATCTCTGACCAAGCCGATCTTTTCGCCATCAATAACAAGAAGATTATCCGTCAAAGACCCCAATGCCCGGCGGATAGAGCTTAGGCATTGTCGAAACGACGCGCGCGCGCGCAGCGGGTCTTTCTCGGGCCAAAGCAAGGTGCACAAGTCAGAGCGTAACAAAATGCCATCTGAATTCAAACAAAGGTAGGCAATAATCGCGATTGCTTTGGTATTGCGCAGCGGGACAGGGACGCCATCGACGCAAATCGCAACCGATCCCATAACACGTAATTGAAACTGCGGCGTTGCTTTCACTTCCGGGTCCGTTGAGCCAGGCCGACCATCCCACATTTAGCTACGACATCCCAAGTTGGTTTTTTATCTATAGTGCCCCTTTAGGTAGCAAATTCCCTGTCGAAACTCCATCATTTCGTTAACAAACTATGAATGCAGCACAGAGCAGTCCGTGCAGCAGCGATTTTGTCTTTCACCCCTTTGATGGAATATAACGATTTAAATGTGTTGCCGGCCGGTTAACTGCGCCCCATGCGTATTTCGTATGAAAGTACCTCCCAAAGTCTGCAATCTGGTTTGAACCAGACCTTTATGGCTATTCGTCTAACGGCAGCAAAGTCCGCAAGGCCGTCATCTAGCCCAAATTTTTGCTGCAAGGGTCACCAATGACCGGTCTTCTTGCGGCGTTGCAGCGTGTTTAAGCTGAAATGGTTGGGTAGGGCCTGACTTTGCAAACTCCGCTATCTGCGCATTGCTGGCGTTGCGCAGCAGGGGCCCCAAAAGGGCAGGGGATGGTGACTTGTTTCTGGCCCTCGCATCCTATCAACAAGGCACTTAGGGAGCAGCTATGAATTCAGTCATCCATGGGGCAGGGTGGATTGTTTCAGGAAGGGTGGTCAATTACTGCTCAGACAGACTGGGTCACAGATCCAATCTGATTTGAGTGGCCAAGCGGCAATTGCGATAGCCTATGTGGTTCAGGGCGAGCCACCGAGATCGTAACTGAAAATCACTTTCAAGTTTCAACGCAGTTCAAAACCCTGAAAACACCGTATGATTTTGATACCTAACGACTGTTTTGTTTCTCTAAAGCGCTTAAGTAACTTGAACCGGTATTTTCAGGTTCGCCGCACTGAACATTGGGGTTTCTTTGTCTGAGGTTACAATCAAAACTGTCTCAGCCCCCTAATTCTGTCTGCCGCGGCGCTACGTCTCGTGTTTGGGGTGTTGCGCATTTTGGCGGGGCGTGGCCTTTTGCGGATATGAGAATAGTTGACCGAATAACCCGCCTTCCACGCGCTTTTGATACCGATCATGGATTGGAGGCACAGCGTTTTGCGCCCTGGGCCAGTGGCGATATTGCCAGACTTTTGGACGGGACCTGTGGATCGAGCCCGTATCTAAAGGGGCTTATTTCCAAGGAAAGCGGGTGGCTAGAAGGCGCGGTTGACGACCCAGAAGCGGCGATTGCGCAGATATTCGCGAATTTGCGGTCTGGGTCCTATGATAAGGTTGACCATGACTTGCGTCAGGCCAAACGCCGGGTCGCGTTGTTGATTGCTCTGTGTGATTTGTCTGGGGTCTGGGCCTTGGAAGAGGTCACGGGCACCTTAACCGATTTCTCGGATATTGCGGTGCAGGTCGCGCTAGAAGCGGCCGTGGCGCGTGAGATCAAGCGCAAAAAGCTTCCGGGTCAGAGCGAAGATGACATTGCCACGGCGGGCGGGATGGTCACATTGGCGATGGGCAAAGGCGGCGCGCATGAGCTGAATTACAGCTCGGACATTGATCTGATCTGTTTGTTTGATGAAACCCGCTACGACCCGGATGACTTCCACGAGGCGCGCACGTCTTTGGTCCGGGCAACCCGCAAAATGGCGGCGAGCCTGTCTGATTTGACCGGCGACGGTTATGTGTTCCGCACCGATCTGCGTCTAAGGCCCGATCCGGCGGTTACTCCGGTCTGTATGGCGATGGAGGCGGCGGAACGATATTATGAAAGCGTTGGCCGCACTTGGGAGCGCGCCGCCTATATTAAGGCACGTCCCTGCGCCGGGGATATCGAGGCCGGGCAGCGGTTCTTGACCACTTTGAAACCTTTTGTATGGCGCAAGCATCTGGATTTTGCCGCCATTCAGGATGCCCATGACATGCGGTTGCGCATTCGCGAACACAAGGGGCTTGGCGGGCCGATTACCTTGCCTGGCCACAACATGAAACTGGGGCGTGGCGGCATTCGGGAGATCGAGTTTTTCACCCAAACCCGGCAGTTGATCGCCGGTGGCCGTGACCCCGATCTGCGCACCAACAAAACCGTGCCGGGGCTACAGGTGTTGGCGCAAAAGGGCTGGATTCCACAAGAGGCTGCCGATGTTTTGGCCGATCACTATCGGGCGCACCGTGAGGTCGAGCACCGCATTCAAATGGTCAACGATGCCCAAACCCATGATCTTCCTAAAAATCCCGACGGATTTGAGCGGTTGGCGTGTTTGATGGGCGTTTCGGTAGAAGAGTTTGAGGGAGATCTCTATCGACGGTTGACCGAAGTGCATGAGGTCACAGAAGGGTTTTTTGCCCCGGACGCGGGCAGTGACGAAGACATGCCGGACACTTTGGGCGATAGCGAGATTGTCGCGCGCTGGCCGACCTATCCGTCGTTGCGATCTGAGCGCGCGCTTGAGATTTTCCGACGGCTGCGTCCTGAAATCTTGCGCCGATTGGGGCAGGCGGCAAAGCCGGAAGAGGCCCTGTTGGCTTTTGATGGCTTCCTCAAAGGGTTGCCCGCCGGGGTTCAACTGTTTTCGTTGTTTGAGGCCAACCATCAGCTGATTGACCTCTTGATTGATGTGGTCAGCACCTCGCCGGAATTGGCGACGCACCTGTCACGTAATGCCAAGGTGTTTGACGCGGTCATTGGCGGCGATTTCTTTAGCCCTTGGCCTGGGCGTGCGGCGTTGACCGGCGAGTTGGTGGGGCTTTTGGCGGACGAACCCGATTACGAACGCCGGCTCGATCTGGCGCGGCGTTGGGGCAAAGAATGGCATTTCCGGGTTGGGGTGCATCTGTTGCGTGGTTTGATGGAGGCCGAGGAGGCCGGGCGCGCCTACGCGGATTTGGCTGAGGCGACTTTGGGCGCGACATGGCCAGTGGTTCAAGAGGAGTTCGCCAGAAAACACGGGCCTTGCCCTGGTCGCGGCGCGGTTGTGATCGGTATGGGCTCGCTTGGGGCCGGGCGTTTGCACGCGCGGTCGGATCTTGATGTGATTGTTATCTATGACCCGGATGGGGTTGAGGCGTCGGAGGGGCGCCGCCCTCTGCCGTCGCGAACCTATTATTCGCGCCTAACACAGGCCTTGATTACCGCGATGACCGCCCCGATGGCCGAAGGGCGATTGTATGAGGTCGACATGCGGTTGCGCCCCTCGGGCAATCAAGGGCCGGTGGCCACGTCTTGGGCCTCCTTTCAAGATTATCAGCGCAACGAGGCGTGGACATGGGAGCATTTGGCACTAACCCGTGCGCGGGTTGTCGCGGGCCCGGCGGCCTTGGCGGCGGATGTCGAAGGGTTCCGGCTCGAACTTTTGGCACAGCCGCGTAACCGTGACGATGTTCTTGCGGATGTTGGGGACATGCGCGCGCGAATTGCCGATGCCAAGGGGGATGGCGGCCCATGGAGCGCCAAAATCGGGGCCGGCCGGATGCAGGATATCGAGCTGTTTTCACAGGCGGCAACATTGGTGTCAGGACGGGGCATTCGCCATACGCCCCGCGCATTGCGCCAAACGGAATGGTTAGAGGTCAAGGACCATCAGAGTTTGATTGAGGCGTACAATTTGTTCTGGGCGTTGCAACTCGGCTCGCGGCTCATCAGCGAAGAGGCTTTGGACCCTCAGGCAGTTGGCTGCGGAGGCTGTGGGTTCTTGACACGGTTGACTGGTACGTCGGATATGGAAGCCCTGCGGTCGGAACTGGAGGCGCAGGCACAGCGTGCGGCCCGGATCATCACACGAGAACTGCCAGAGAAAAAGGAGTCTGATCAATGAAGGGCGATGCCGTTGATCCAAAGGGTTTGATTGCCGATGCCTATCGCATTGAGGGCATCAGGCTTGAAGAATGCCGCACGATCTTTTTGGATTGGGCGCTGTCGGTGCCGGTGGATGTTGATACGGGCGCTTTGATTGCCGCGCTTATACAGCGCCATGGCGATATGGGGGATCACCCGATGACGAACGTTTTGAACGAGGGCTTAACGAAACTCACCGCGCCAAAGCGGCGCGGTGGTGTGCGTCGTCGAAACGCTGCAACCTGATCCGCTGCGCGCACGTATCGGCGGCGCGTCCTAGGTAGATGCGTGCCCGTGCTAGCGACGTGGCAAGGCGGCGGCTTCGGCCGCCAGTTTTTCAATACCGTCCCAATCGCCTTTGATCATTAGATCTTTGGGGGCGACCCAAGACCCGCCACAACACAGGGTGTTGGAAAGGCTTAGGTACTCATTGGCGTTTTTCAGAGATACGCCGCCGGTGGGGCAAAACCGCACCTGTGGCAGAGGCGCGCCGATGGCCTTTAGGGCGGGGGCCCCTCCATTTGCTTCGGCGGGGAAGAATTTCTGGACGGTGTAGCCGCGCTCAAGAAGGCGCATGACCTCAGACGAGGTGGCGGCACCGGGCAGGGTGGGCAGATCGGCGTCTTCGACCGCATCTAGCAACGTATCGGTTGCTCCGGGAGAGACACCAAATTTCGCACCCGCGTTTTTTGCGGCGGCGACATCGGCTGGGGTGAGCAAAGTACCCGCGCCGACAACACCCCCTTCGACAGTGGCCATTTCTTGAATGACTTCTAGGGCGGCGGCGGTCCGAAGGGTGACTTCGAGTACAGGCAAGCCGCCTTTTACCAGCGCTTGCGCCAGTGGCTTGGCGTGCGCGGGGTCGTCGACCACAATCACGGGAATGATCGGGGCCATGCGGCAGAGTTTTTCAGAAGCGATGCTTGCGTCTTGCGGAGTCATATCGTTTTAAACCTTTGGTCGGGCCGCATTGGAGGGAGCCTCCGGCGGGCGTTTTTTGGGCGAGATGAAAAGCCGGATCAGACCACTACGGCCGCGCCGTCCGAGGCGAGTCCGACATTGGCCCGGAAGGCGGCAAAGAGTTCGCGCCCCACTCCGTGGCCGTTGCCAGAAAGGTCAGCGGTGGCGGGGCTGCGTTTGTCGAACCCTTCGGTGAGGCAGGTTAGGGTGCCATTGGCGGCGTCAAGGCGAACAATGTCGCCATCGCGCAGGTAAGCCAGCGGCCCACCGTTTGCGGCCTCGGGGCTTATGTGAATGGCGGCCGGCACCTTGCCGGATGCGCCGGACATACGCCCGTCGGTAACCAATGCCATTTTAAGACCGCGATCCTGAAGAACGGTCAGCGTCGGGGTAAGGCTATGTAGTTCGGGCATGCCGTTGGATTTGGGCCCTTGGAAGCGGACGACAACGATGGTGTCAGAGGTGAATTCGCCAGCCTGAAAGGCCTTTTTCACGTCGGTTTGTTCGTGGAAAATACGGACCGGGGCTTCGATTACATGGCGTTCGGGCGCAACGGCAGAAATTTTGATCACCCCTTGGCCAAGGTTGCCGTTCAGCTGTTTCAAACCGCCAGAGGTTTGGAACGCATCCTGCGCCGGGCGCAAAATCTTGGCGTTTTGGGTTTCCTTGGCCCCGTCGACAAAGCTAATTGCGCCGTCTGTCAGCCGCGGCTCCTGAGTATAATGGCTCATGCCGGTGCCAGCGACGGTTTGCACGTCTTCGTGCATCAACCCCGCGTCGAGCAATTCGCCAATCATGTATTGCAACCCACCGGCAGCATGGAAGTGGTTCACATCGGCAAGGCCGTTTGGATAGACCTTGGCCATCAGCGGCGTTACGGATGAGATTTCGTCAAAATCGGACAACTCAAGCGCGATACCGGCAGCACGGGCCATGGCGGGCAGATGCAGGACAAGATTGGTGGACCCACCCGTCGCCATAAGACCAACGAGACCGTTCACAAAGGCCTTGGCATCGAGAACGTCACACACCGGGCGGTAATCATTTCCAAGCGCGGTGATTTCCAGTGCCCGTTTGGCGCCGGCGACGGTAAGGGCATCGCGCAGCGGCGTGTTGGGATTGACAAACGAGCTCCCCGGTAGGTGCAGGCCCATGAATTCCATCAACATTTGATTGGTGTTGGCCGTGCCATAAAAGGTGCAGGTGCCGGGCGAATGATATGAGGCCATTTCCGCCTTCATCAATTCTTCGCGTCCGACCTCGCCGGTGGCGAACTGATTACGGACGCGGGCCTTTTCGTCATTGGGCAAGCCAGAAGGCATAGGGCCAGCCGGCAAGAATAGTGCCGGAATATAGCCAAAGGTTGCCGCCGCGATCACCAATCCGGGAACGATTTTATCGCAAACGCCAAGGTACAGAGCCGCGTCAAACGTATTGTGCGACAGCGCCACACCCGCCGACAGAGCAATCACGTCACGCGAAAACAGCGACAGTTCCATGCCGACCTGTCCCTGGGTGACCCCGTCACACATGGCTGGAACGCCACCCGCGACCTGCGCCGTGGCACCGACACTGCGCGCAGCGTCGCGGATCATGTCAGGGTAGCGCTCATAGGGTTGGTGGGCCGAAAGCATATCATTATAGGCCGAAACGATCCCAAGGTTTGGCGCGCGCCCAGAAGCCAAAGTGTCTTGATCGCCGCCCATTGCGGCATAGGCATGTGCTTGGTTACCGCATGTAAGATGGGCGCGACGTGGTCCATCTTCGGCGGCTTGGCGCATACGATCCAGATAGGTTTTCCGCATATCGCGCGACCGCTCTTCGATTTTTGCGGTGACTCGGGCGATTGTATCGTTCAGGGGGGTATTGCCTGGCATGTCTGGGATCCATCCTGCTGTGCTTGGCTGTTGTCTATGTGGGTTAGCGCTAACAGTAAAGGTGTATTCAACATAAACCACAGTCAAAATACCTACGTTTTGATGGCTGAGTGGGCGTTCTTTCGGTTTTTCTTTCGATTTTGTTCGAATGATTTCGAAGTTTCGCGCTCCACGATAAAACCGCTGTTTTGTCTCAAACCCGCCCCAGTTCGGGCCGATTCGCCTGTCAGGTTAACAAACAATGAAAACCGCCAAAGAGCGGACTGCCGGTGAGGCCGGCACGTTGTAGGGCAAGAGGGCAAAACCATGACACCTTTTCGAATTGTAGCCGCCGTAGCACTGATGAGCGCGCTTTCGGCTTGTGGCGGAATGCCAGATGTGGCGACGCGAAACGCCCCGTTTGAGGCGGTGCCGCTAGCGCAATCTGGTGTCGTCGTGGTTCCGGTGGTCGCGGCGCAACCCGATATACCTGAGCGTCCGTCACAAAGCCGGGCGACCTATAAAATCGTCAACTATTCGATTACGGTCCCCGAGGAACTTTCTGTGTCGGAGGCAAATCTTTATTATCCGGTCGCTGACATCGTGTGGCGCGGTGATGCCATTGGAGATCGCAAGGATCAAATCGGCTATATCTTTCAGGAAAGCCTAAACCGAGCCCGCCAAAACCTAACCGATGGTCAGGCGGTCAAAGCCGAGATCGTTGTTCAACGCTTTCATTCCATTACTGAAAAGACCCGCTTTAGCGTTGGTGGGGTGCATTCGATCAACTTTGACCTTCTCTTGCGCGATGCCCAGAGCGGTCAGGTTTTGGTCTCCCGGACCATCAAGGCGGATCTCAAGGCCTTTGGCGGACGCCGGGCGATCAACGCGGATCGTCAGGGTCTAACGATGAAAGAACGTATCCACCGTCATTTGGAACGGGTGATCAAGGCCGAGTTGACGGTTCCAGGTGGTTGGTCCGACCAAGGGGAACGTTTGCTCAAAGGTGTCGATCAAATCTAATCGCGCTTTCCTAACGGGGCAAAGCAAGTTAAAGGCGGGGGCATGACAGCCCCCGTTTCCGCATCTGATCGCCCCGATTCCATCCCTGTTTTGCGCCTTTTGCCCAAAGCGAACGCCCGTGCCATCCGTCGCGGAGCGCCTTGGGTTTTTGACAATGAGTTGGTCATGGACCGACGTACGCGTAAAATCGCCCCCGGCACCATTGCCGTTCTCGAAGACAATGAGCGCCAAGCTCTTGGTGTTGTTGCGGTTAATCCGACGTCCAAGATCGTGGCGCGGATGTTGGACCGCAATGTTCTGGCAAATATTGATCGCGATTGGCTTTTTGAAAAGCTGACCAAAGCCGTTGCGATGCGTGACCGGCTTTATGACAAACCTTTTTATCGGCTGATCCATGCCGAAGGTGACGGTATGCCCGGCGTGGTGATTGACCGGTTCGGTGATACGGCTGTAATCCAACCCAACGCGGCTTGGGCCGAAATGTTGATCGAAGACATGGCCGATGCGCTTATGGCGGCGACGGGCGTGGCCAATGTGCTCAAAAATGCCTCTGGTCGTGGTCGTGCGCTAGAAGGTCTTGATGACGTCAGCACCGTCTTGCGTGGATCAGCGCCGGATGCGCCGGTTGCAGTCGACATGAATGGGGCCACCTATATGGCCGATCTGACCGGCGGTCAGAAAACTGGATTGTTCTTTGATCAGCGTGATAACCACGGGTTCGCCGCACGTTTGTCAGGCGATTCCAGTGTGTTGGACGTGTTTTCTCATGTTGGTGGTTTTGCTTTGGCCGCGCTTGCCAATGGGGCGAAAACGGCGGTGGCCGTTGACGGATCAGCCGCGGCGCTTGAGCTTGCCGAAGCTGGTGCCAAAAAGATGGGCAAGGTGCTCGACACGCGCCAAGGGGATGCGTTTGACGTCATGTCCGAGATGGCCAAAGAGGGCCGCAAATTTGACGTTGTTATCTGTGACCCACCGGCCTTTGCACCGTCCAAGCCAACATTGGACAAAGGCCTGCGCGCCTATGAACGCGTGGCACGTTTGGCGGCGGGCTTGGTCAAGGATGACGGCTATTTGGTGCTATGTTCCTGTTCGCACGCGGCCGATACCAATAGCTTTACCGGCGCGTGTTTGCGGGGCATTGGCCGGGCCGGGCGTCGGGCGCAATTGTTGCATACGGGTACGGCAGGGCCGGATCACCCGCTTTTGCCGCAGCTGGCCGAAAGCGGGTACCTTAAGGCGCTGTTCTTCCGTCTGTGAAGGTCCTGCTTGATACCTGCGTTCTGTTTCCAACAGTGATGCGCGAGATGCTTTTGGGCGCGGCCGGGCAGGGGCTTTTCACTCCGAAATGGTCCGCCCGAATTCTCGAAGAATGGGCGCGCGCCGCCAACAAGCTTGGCCCGAACGGCGAGGCGCAGGCGCGGGGCGAAATTGCGCTTTTGCGAGCCAAATGGCCCAAGGCCGAGGTGACGTGGAAACCCTCACTTCAGGATCGACTTTACCTTCCTGACCCAAACGACACCCATGTCTTGGCGGCGGCGATTTCAGGGTCGGCGGATATGATCATCACGCTGAACGCCAAGGATTTTCCGCGTAATATCTTGGCCGAAGAGGGGCTTGCCCGCTCTGATCCCGATGCGTTTTTGCAAGGGTTGTGGCAAGCAAATCCAGAGGCACTTCAGCATGTAGGCGACGCTGTCCTTGCCGAAGCCCGCCGTCTTTCTGGCGAAGAGTGGCAAATGCGGGCTTTGCTCAAAAAGGCGCGCCTGCCACGTTTGGCCAAGGCGCTGTCCTGACATCTCCTCACATTTGCGCAAGGCAGGTGTAACGCCTCTGGTCGATGGGTGTCTCTCCTGTTAGCGCAAGGAAAGCGACAGGAGACCTATCATGCAAACCCTTACCTTGGTTATCGTTTTCGGTGCCATTCTCGTTTTAAGCCTCTTAGTGGCCCCGCGCCGCGCCACGGTTGATGGCTTTTTCGGCGGCACTGGTGACAGTGGTCAGGCACCGGGCCTTTGGACACTGGTGTTAAGCCAAGTCACCACATGGATTTTCGCCCGTTCGCTGATGAATTCCGCGATCTTGGGGTATTTCTATGGCATCGCAGGCACCTTGGCCTATGCGGCCTACTACGGCTCCTTTCTAACCGGGGCTTATGTCGTCGGCCATCTGCGCGCCAACGGGGCCACAAGCGTACAAGATTGGTTGGGCGCACGTTTTGGAACCACCGGCACACTGGCCTACAACCTTGTGATCGCGTTGCGCTTGTTGTCCGAAGTCTTTGCCAACCTGATAGTCGTCAGCCTAATCTTCAACGCGGTGTCCGATGGGTCCGGCACCACGGCGGTGTTGGTCGTGGCGGCCTTGGCCTTGGGGTATTCGGCGTGGGGTGGTTTGTCGGCGGCGTTGCGGACCGATGTTTTGCAAATGTCGTTGTTTCTCGTCATCTTTGCCGTCGCCTTTGGCTTTCTCCTCACCAGCCCGGACTTCTCGCTCTCGGCGGTTCTAACGGCTCCGGGCCAATCGGGCGGCTATTTGGGCTGGGTTCTTATGGCTGTCGCCGCGCTTCAGGTGTTTTCTTATCCGGTGCATGATCCGGTGATGATGGATCGTGGCTTTTTGGCTGATCCGAAAACAACCCGCGCATCCTTTCTCCATGCCTTTTGGATTTCGGCGCTTTGCATCATTGGGTTTGGCTTCTTTGGCATTCAAGCCAGTCTGCAAGGTGCTGACTACGAAGGGCAATTGCTTGGCACTTGGGCGGGGATGTTCCCCCCATGGGTTTTTGCCGCGCTGATGGTGTCCCTGTTGGTCTCGGCTCTTTCGACTTTGGACTCCGCACTAAGTTCCGCTGCGCGCTTGGTGGTTGAAGAGTTGCGCCTTGCCCCGCGGAGCTTAAACGGTGGCCGTGCCGCGATGATCGTATTCACTCTTGCTGGTACGGCTCTAACCCTGTGGGGGAGCCAGACCTTGTTCGACGCCGTTGCCGTTTCCGGGACCGCCAGCATGTTCCTGACGCCGGTTTTGGTGGTCGGTCTGGTCCTCAACCGTCAGATCGACCTCTGGGCCTATATGGTGGCTTGGGGGGGGGCAATGATTGGGGCCTATGCCTATTTCGCGCGCGGTGGCGAAACCATGATGATGATCCTGCCCGAAGGTCACAAATACGAACAGCTGTTTGCCATCTGTATTGTTGTGCTTGTGCTGGGCTTTGTCGCAGTCTTTGCAGGCAGCCGCAGGGTTGCGACCGACGATTAAGGCTGTTACCTCTCGCGTTAATCCCGAGAACTTACATCGGAATTAACGCGAGGCCGGCTTGACCAAATCTACCCATCCCCGATTGGAAATCCGCGACCTGGTGCGCATCTACGAAGGCAAACCGGTTGTTGATCATGTGTCCTTGTCGATCGAACCCGGCAAAGTCATGTGTCTCTTGGGCCCATCGGGCTGTGGCAAGTCGACAACCCTGCGCATGATTGCCGGTGTCGATATGCAAGACAGTGGGGAAATCCATGTTGATGGGCAATTGGTCTGTGACACGGTGTTCCGCGTACCGCCCGAGCGTCGCTCGATTGGTCTGATGTTTCAGGATTTCGCGCTTTTCCCGCATTTGACGGTGGGTGAAAACGTTGCCTTTGGCCTGACCACCGCCGCAGCCGAGAAAAAGGCGCGCGCCTTGTCCTTGTTGGATCGTGTCGGGTTGGCACATTTCATCGACGCCTATCCCCACCACCTCTCAGGAGGCGAGCAACAACGCGTTGCATTGGCCCGCGCCTTGGCCCCACGTCCGAGTATCATGCTCATGGATGAGCCGTTTTCGGGGCTCGATAACCGTCTGCGTGATGGCATTCGAGACGAAACGCTGGACCTTCTCAAGGAAGAAGGGACGTCGGTTTTATTGGTGACACATGAGCCAGAAGAGGCGATGCGCATGGCCGATGAAATCGCCTTGATGCGCGGTGGCAAGATTGTGCAACGCGGTGCCCCCTATAACATTTACAACGCTCCCGTTGATCGAGAGGCGGTTGCGTTCTTTAGTGATGTCAACGTGTTACATGGGAAAGTTCAAGGGTCGCTGACCGATACGCCCTTTGGGCAATTCCTAGCGCCGGGGCAGCCAGACGGCTCTGAGGTCGAGATTGTTTTTCGTCCCCAGCACGTCAGCATCGACTTTGATCGCGATGGCAAAGGACCAAACCCAACCGCAATGGCCGGCACCCCGGCGCGCGGCATAGTCGAACGTGCCCGGTTTATGGGGTCCGAAAGCCTTGTTGAATTCCGCATGGACCATGATGGGCAAATGCTCAAGGCGACGGTGCCCAATGTGTTCATGCCCAAGCCGGGCACACCACTATGGTTGACGGTGCGTCGCGACCGCTGCTTTGTGTTCCCGGCAAAGTGACGTGTCGCAGCCCTAACTAACTGGCGGCTGGGTTTAACAGTTCGTTCAAGATAAAAACCCGGATGGATGAGGCAAGACCCACGTTGGGGTCACGCGCGGCATCAATTTCGGCAGCAAGCGCATTGATCGGTAGGTTTCGACGCGCGGCTATATTGCGGAACTCACGCCAAAATTCGGGCTCCAAAGACACTGATGTCCGGTGTCCTGCAAGCGTCAAAGAGTGTTTTTCGGGGCGCCCGCTCATTCGCGTTCGTGCCCATCCAAATCACGCGTGGCCTTATCCTGTTTGGATTTTTCCAGCTTTCTTTGGGCTTTGGTCCGGCCAAACTTTGTTGCGTTTTCATCCGCCTCTTGGCGTTTTGCGTCACGCGATTTTTGTTTGCGGAATTGATTTAGGTTTACGATCTCAGCCATGATCAAACCATAGCCAAGACCGTAAACCTTGCCAAGCTTAAGCGGTACGTGCGGGGCGAGGGCGCAGATACCAGTACCAAATGCGGTAGATATCAAGCACGATCAGCGGGCCAAAATGGACCAAAGCCGGTGTAAGCCCTCGCCAATTGTGGAGCGAAGCCCAATGCAACAGGGTTAATGCGGCGGCGGCATATGTCCAGCGTTGCAAGGTTTTCCAACGTGGTCCCATCACACGGACAAAGTAATCCATCGAGGTGACGCCAAGCGGTATGAAAATCGCAAAGGCCACCCAAC
Source organism: Pelagimonas sp. (assembly GCF_058892305.1). Taxonomy (NCBI): domain Bacteria; kingdom Pseudomonadati; phylum Pseudomonadota; class Alphaproteobacteria; order Rhodobacterales; family Roseobacteraceae; genus Pelagimonas; species Pelagimonas sp. The sequence continues at coordinate 34,625 of NZ_JBZXVN010000035.1, read as the reverse complement.
CGCTCCAGATATAGAGCCGTGGCAATTCAGCAATCACCTTGGTCATTGTCGCCGTGTCGATCAGATAAAAAACCGTATGTGCAATCGCATAGAAAAATGCAGCAACCCCAAAGTAGCGTCGGTTTTTCTTGAGCCAAATCGGCCCGCGCCACCCTTTGAAGATCAAAGCCAAGGGGCTAGCCAGCATGGCGATAATGGTGAATCTCGCGGCAAATTCGCCGCTCGGATGCACCAGGATATGATAGATTCTTGGGTTGGTGCTTTCGGCCAATCCGGCCACCATACCAAACGCAGGCAAGGCCAAAACCAACCACATCCAATAGGGGGAAAAACGTGCCATCGCCCAATCCTTTTTGTGTGTCAGATCCATAATACGCAGCAGCCGGGCATTCCCGTCGCACAAAAAAGAAAAACGCCCAAGAAAATCTCGGGCGTCTTTTTTGTCTTGCCAGATAAACTCCGGGGGTGTGGGGGCTGGCCCCCAATTCCACTAGGCCTTGGGGCCGATCATCTGCTCGGGGCGCACAACCGCATCAAAGGTTTCTTCGTCCACAAAACCAAGTGCAATGGCCTCTTCCTTGAGGGTCGTGCCGTTCTTATGCGCGGTTTTGGCAACTTTAGTGGCGTTGTCGTAACCGATGGTCGGCGCCAGAGCTGTGACCAGCATCAGGCTCTCTTTCATCAGCTTGTCGATGCGGGGCTCATTGGCCTTGATGCCGTTCAACATCCGTTCGGTAAAGCTATCGGCGACGTCACCCAGCAACTGGATCGACTGAAGCAGGTTATAGCTCATCATCGGGTTGTAAACGTTAAGCTCAAAATGGCCCTGCGACCCGGCAAAAGTCATGGCGGCATTGTTGCCCATGACATGCGCGGCGACTTGGGTCATGGCTTCGGCTTGGGTCGGGTTGACCTTTCCCGGCATGATCGAGCTGCCAGGCTCGTTCTCAGGAAGGATCAGTTCACCCAGACCGGAACGTGGACCAGAGCCCAAGAAACGGATGTCATTGGCGATTTTGTACATCGATCCCGCAACCGTTGCCAAAGCACCCGACATAAACACCATGGCGTCATGGGCGCTTAGGGCTTCGAATTTGTTTGGGGCGGTGACAAAGGGCAGGCCGGTGATCTCGGCCATATTGGCGGCAACCGCTTCGGACCAACCGGGTGCGGTGTTGAGGCCGGTACCAACGGCGGTGCCCCCTTGAGCCAGCTCATAGATGCCGGGAAGGGCGGCATCGACGCGGGCCAGACCCTGACGGATCATATGCGCATAGCCGGAAAATTCCTGACCCAATGTCAGCGGCGTCGCGTCTTGTGTGTGGGTCCGGCCAATTTTGATGATGTCCTTGAACTCTTCGGCCTTGGCCTCAAGCCCCTCGGCCAATTTGGTCAGGCCGGGCACCAAGACGTCACGCACCGACATGGCGGTGGCGATGTGCATTGCGGTTGGGAAGGTGTCGTTGGACGACTGACCCATGTTGCAGTGATCGTTAGGGTGAACCGGATCTTTGGAGCCGATCACACCGCCAAGCATTTCGATGGCTCGATTGGCGATCACTTCGTTGGAGTTCATGTTCGACTGGGTGCCGGAGCCGGTTTGCCAGACGACCAATGGGAAGTTGTCGTCGAACTTGCCCTCAAATACTTCGCCAGCGGCGGCAATCACCGCATCGGCGATTTTTGCGTCCATCGCGCCGGTGGCTTTGTTTTGCATGGCACAGGCTTGTTTGATCACACCCAAGGCGCGCACGATAGCGACGGGCTGCTTTTCCCAACCAATGGGAAAGTTCATGATCGAGCGCTGTGTCTGTGCGCCCCAATACTTGTCGGAGGGAACCTCCAATGGGCCAAAGCTGTCGGTTTCAGTACGGGTGTCAGCCATCGGAGTCTCCTCGCGTTGTATACTATTGCATGCCGCATAGCGATCTCAGCCGGTTAGAGCAACTGGCAAGATGCGCGCAGGGGCGGATTTGGGGGGCTTATACCATGCTACGGCGGAAGGAATAGACACGAGCGGGCGGTAGATTGGCCCAAATTGTCTCAGACTTGGTATAGGTTAGCGCTAGCGCCTTGGCGACGCGGTCTTGCACCGGCGATTTTGGCCCATAGGTGAACTGAATATATACGCCATCGGGGCCCATTGCCCGAAAAGATGCACGCAGAATCGCGATCTGAACGCTTCCCGGCATCGACAAAAACGGCAGGCCAGAAACCACAGCACGCACATTGTTCAGCCCCAATTGGCCCATGTCCTGAGCTTTGTTGTGGTGCACATGGATATCTGGAAACGAGGTGTGCAAATTGTCGACAAATTCGCGGTTCAGCTCGAAGGCATGCAGGTCACTTGGCGCGACACCGCCCTCCAAAAGCGCTTGGGTGATTTTTCCGGTTCCAGCGCCCAGTTCTACAACGGGCCCGCTGCGGTCTTGAGGCAATTCCATCGCCATCCGCCGAGCCAAAGCCACAGAAGACGGCGCAATGGCCGAAATCTTTTGCGGTGAGCGGATCAATTGACCCAGAAAGAGCGGCAGCCCGGATTGTAGCGACATAAAACACCCTGTCTTTGGTTACGCTTGTCTAAACATGAGCGGCCAAGTGGGATTGGGCAAGACCTAAGGTCATCTATTGGCAAAACTTCACAAAAAAGAAAAACAGCCAGCACGATAGCGCCGACTGTTTCATCCATTTGAGAGCAATATGCAGGGATGCACATTTATTTGCGGAAGCGATCCAAACTGACCACCTCGGCGTCCTTATGTTCAGGCTCGGGGCCATCCCCATCTGGCGTGTCCTCCGGCGGTTCAGGACCGTCGTCATCTTCGGTGTCTTGAGATTCGAACCGCAATCCAAATTCTACCGATGGATCAACAAAGGTCTCGATCGAGTCATAGGGGATATAGAGCGGCTCTGGTGCGTCCCCAAAGGACAGGGTGATTGAGAACCCTTCATCCGTGACCTCAAGATCATCATATTGATGCTGCATCACAACGGTCATTTCTTCGGGATAGCGTTCCTTGAGCCAATCGGCCAAACGCGCATCCGGATGACCGGTGTCAAACGTGATAAAGAAATGATGTTCCCCTGGAAGACCGTTTTGTTTGACGTCTTCCAGAACCGTTTGAATCAGGCCGCGCATGGCATGATGCATCAGTTTTCCGTAGTCGATACCCGAGGACATATCTTTGCTTTCCTTAGTTGCAAATAAGCATATTGGATTCGGAGCGGAACGAAAGGGCAGATTTGGTCAGATCAGGCTCAAAATCCAACTTGCTGTGGCGCAGAGGGCTAATGTGGTTAACACATCTCGCTTGAGCGGCCCCAGCAAGAGAGCAGCAAGGGCGATCAAAGGCAAAACCCCAAGTTGAAGCGTCGTGAGATCGGGCCAAGGAAATGCGAGGGGACCAAAGGAGACTTGTCCGACTTGCCCAAAAAGAACATGCAAGGCAAACCAGACCGACAGGTTGAGGATTACCCCGACAACCGCAGCGGTTATGGCTTGCAACGCCGCGTGTAACCGTGGACGGGCCAAAAGGTTTTCCACATGCGGGGCACCGGCGAAAATCCACAGAAAGCAGGGCACGAACGTCACCCATAGGGTCAAAGCACCAGCGGCAACCGCCAATGCAACGCCGCCCTGAGCATGGCCGGGCAACATACCCACGAACTGGGTCACTAGGATGAGGGGGCCGGGGGTGGTTTCGGCCAACCCAAGCGCGTCCACCATTTCCGTTGTGCTAAGCCAGCCGCGCGTTTGCACCACTTCTTGGGACATATAGGCCAGCACAGCATAGGCCCCGCCAAAGGTAACAACCGCCAGTTTTGCAAAGAAAACGCCAAGGGAAAACAGCAGGTTTTGCCCGGTTGCCCAGAGGATGGGCAAGGGGGCTAGCCAAAGCGCGGCCCACGCCATCAATACCCGTGGAGAGGTGTTTTGAACAGGTTGTGGTTCTATCTGGGCAGTGGCTTTTGTTTGCCAAGCGCCCCAAAGCGCCGCCATGCCGATCAAGATTGGAAAGGGGATGCCGAAGGCAAAGATCGCAAGAAAGGACAGGCCAGCGAGGATCAAAGACGTCGGTGTTTTCAGAGCTTTTTGAGATAGGCGCATCAGAGCCTGGGCGACGATGACAACAACGCAGGCCTTTACCCCAAGCATAAGCGCCGCTGTCTGTGGCTGGCTGCCAAAATTTGCATAAAGGAGAGCAAGAATCGCGACGACCAGTGCACCGGGCAGCACAAACAACAACCCGCCGATGACGCCGCCGGATATGCCGCGCAGCCGCCACCCGGCATAAGTGGCCAGCTGCATCGCCTCTGGTCCCGGAAGCATCATACAGAAACTCAAGGCGCGCAAAAACTGCTCTTCGCTAAGCCAGTCACGCTCCTCAACCAGACTGCGATGCATCAATGCAATTTGCGCCGCCGGTCCGCCAAAGGACGTCACGCCGATTTTGCCAAAAACGCAGAGAAGGTCAGTTGTCGAAGGGGCCTGTGTCATGGCCGAGAGGTGACAGGACAAGGCAAAAGGCGCAACAGAAAAAAGAGGCGTTGGGGCTAGGTCAGAGTCGCACCAGCCAACATTAGTAACATGGCGTTTTCGGGAACCGCGCCGGTTGTTTCAAAGAAATTCATCAGGTCGGCATTGGCATAGGATTCGACAATGACACCGTTCTGAACGCGGTCAAAAAACATCCCCATCAGCAAGCCGGTTTTCCCAGAGGTGTGCGAGGAAAGAGCGCCTTCAATCACATGACCAAACCGCCCATTGGCACCCTCGACCGTAAAAACACGTTTGAACGATGTGATCGAGGCCATGGATTGAAATTGGGCCACCCAATCGCGAAACTCGTCACGATTAAGAATGGTATCGCGAATGCGGCCATGAAATTTGGCATCGGGATGAAAGTAGATGTCGATCGCATCGAGGTCTTCGCGAATCCAGACATCACGCATGACATCGTCGATAATATTGGGTGTTTGTTCAGGGGCGTAGCTCATGGCTTGTGTCTAAATCAATCAGGTTAATTGTGATTGAAGCCAGGAGGTGAGACCCAAAAGGCAACCACGTCAAAAGCGTGCTAGGGGCATATCAGGAGGAGGGAAGTGCAGGTTTCTGTTGCCAGGTACCTGCGAACCCCGCCTTACGCGGCTAGGCGCAAGGGCTTAATTTTCGGTTTTCCGAACAGCTTACGCTGCGAGGGCTACCGGAGCACGATTGTCATTTGCAATTGTACAGTTTTCGCCGATAACGGTGGCAGACAGCCGAAACAAAGCTAACCCCTTTAGACGTTCGTCGATCCTATTTCGTCCCCCCAGTTCTGATTGAAATCCCCAAATGAAGGATCACCCCAGAATGATTTGGTGGAGACGCCGGGTACCGCCCCCGGGTCCGATCCGCTTATTACGAGCGCGTTTATGTCCATAGTTCCCGAGGGAACGCTTTGAATATAGGCGGTGTTTTGAGGGATTTAAAGGGGGTATTGAGAATTTAGGAAAAAGGGGGCGTTGCCTCCTCTTGGCCTAGGGCCAAGTCACGCCAGGGTATTTGTGGAAAGAAGAAGCGAACCCGCAGAGCTAGGCGGTTCGCCTTCTTAATAGGTAAACATCCATGATCCAGCCGTGATCGGCGCGGGCTTTGGACCGGGTTTCTAGAATGTCATTGGCCACGGAAATGAGGGGTCCGGCGATGCGAACCTCTTCGGGCATACCGGCAAAGGCGCTCCACCAGATATCAAAGTCTTCGGGCGGGAGGGTTTCAAAGGCCCCCCCGGCATCGAGCATAACAACCAAGGTTTCGGTGTTGTCGGGCCAGCCATGTTTACGCAACTGACGACCTGTGGTGATCGTGACCGGCGCGCCAAGCGTATTGAGCGGGATGGCATGTCCAGCGGTCAGGGCCTGAACCGAGGTAATGCCGGGAATGACGGTCAAGGACAGGGGCAATTTTGTTTGAACCCGCTCTGCGATACGCAGGGTGCTATCATAGAGGGACGGATCGCCCCAGACCAAAAAGGCGACGCGCCCGGAGACGCCGATTTGTGATCTGATGGCATCGATCCAAGCCGCGGCGATGGCATCATGCCAGTCATTGACGCGTTGTATGTAATCGGGTGTCTTCGGATCACGGACGGGCAAGTCAAATTCGTGCTGATGCGGACCACCATTGTGTAACGCATCGCGACAAATGGCGCGGCGCAACCCAGCAAGATCGTCTTTGCCCGGCCCTTTGCGCGGGATGAGGATCACGTCGGCACTGTTGAGCGCCTCGATCGCTTCGAGGGTGAGGTGTTTTGGATTGCCAGCGCCAACGCCAACCAGAAGCAATTCAATCATGTGTCAGCCTCTTAAACGAAACACGGCCCCGCAAAATTGGGGGCCGCGTAAGGCTCGGATAAATCCCAGATCAGGCGTTGTAAACGCGTGAGGTGAGAAGGCCCGATGCTTTGATGTCGCGGATCGACTTGGCTCCGGCAAGGCAGGCCAGATCAATCAGAGGCTCGATCAGGATAACCATCATGTAAGCTGCGCCAAAGGACATGACCGACGACATGGCACCAAAGCCTTGACCGTAAAACGCCCAGAAGGCGACCCAAGCGACAACGCCAGCCTGAAAGGCGGTCGAAAGCGCAAGGGTCTGTTTGTAGCTTAGGTCAACATAGGCGGTGCCCGGTGTGATGATGCGTTTGGCAAGGGCCGCCATAGCGATTAGTGGCACCAGCAGAGTGGTGACGTTGACGAAATACATCGGCAGATCGGTCGGGGCGAACATCAGCCCTTGAAGCAGCAGACCCAGAGCAAGACCAAAGGCCGCGGGGGCCGCGCCCAGCATCAAAAATAGTGTCGATCCAAGGATAAAGTGAACCTCGGAGATCCCAACCGGAAAATGCGGCAACACTTGAAAGAATGTGAAGGTTGCGGCTGAGGCCAAAACCGTCCGAGTCACCATTTTTGAAACGCCAGAGTCACGAACTGTGTCGATGGCCATTTTGGTGGCAATACCGCCCGCGCCCGCGGCGGTTGCATAGCTTAGGCCGATCTTGGCGGCGTCTACGATTCCTGGTTCTACGTGCATATTACTGTCTCCCAACCGTCCAACCCGACGGCGATTTGTTTAAGAGGGCCAGTTTGGCCCAGAGCTTCAAATTGGGGTGCCTGTGGCACCCCCGGCGGCAGGTCTCCTGACTTGCGGGTCTTTGCTTGTCCGGGCCTTCCCACCCGTTGGGGCAGTGGCATTGTCCGGGCAAGCTCTCCGCTCACAGTTGCGGGGGCAGTCGCGGTCTTGGCGCCTGATGGCTACACCTCACCGTGTTCCCTTTTCATCCTCTTGGCTTTGCCGTTGAGGAACCGTCGTTTTAAAGGCTTGTCACGAGTGTCAGATTCTTGTCAACCATCTGGTTGCGCTAGCGGTCCATAAAGAATGAGCGCGGGCGAGGGGCTTGGATGACCAACCAAATCACGGGCCAATTCTTCGACCGTATGAAAGCTGATTTTCTGGTCAGGGGTCGACACCGCTTCGGCCAACATGGCGCGGGTGTCACCGGGCAATCCGGAGGCCATCAACATATCGGCCATTTTCGCAAATGTGCGACGCCCCATATAAACCACGGTGGTTACAGTGTCGTCGGCCAAAGCCGCCATGTTGAGATCTTCGGGCAGGGCGCCGGTGACGTCATGACCGGTGACAAACTGAACCCGGCGGGCAGTCAAGCGGCGTGTCAACGGAATACCTGCCGCGGCAGCGGCAGCATTGGCCGATGTCACACCGGGGATGATTTCGTACTCAATTCCCGCCTCACGAAGCGCAATAAGCTCTTCTTCGAGGCGTCCAAAAACACCGGCGTCGCCGGATTTTAAACGCACCACACGGCCACCGGCCTTGGCGTATTCAACCAAAAGCTTGCTGACGTGTTCCTGTTTTGGCGACGGGCGGCCGGCGCGTTTGCCGACGCCAACCATATCCGCCCCCTCACGCGCATGGGCCAAAATTGGACCCGAGCTAAGATCATCAAACAAGACCGCATCGGCGTTTTGAAGCCGGTTCACCGCCTTGACGGTCAAAAGCTCTGGATCACCGGGACCCGAGGAGACAAAACTGACGAAACCGCTCATGAGGTGGCCTCCGTAATCAGGTGAAAGAAGGTGCCGCTGGCGAAACCGCGCACCGATCCTGTTTCGGGGACTTCTGCGCCGTTTGCATCACGTACGCAAGCCAAAGGCGTGTCGGGCTGTTCCAAAATAGTGGAATAATGGAACTCGTGCCCACGCAATTGGCTCTGGGGGGCAAAACCGGGCAGGGGGTGGGTTAACTCGGCCTGACGATAGCCAAGGTGCATTTTGCGTTTGGCATATGATGTCACCAGCCCCAAAAGACCGGCCATTTGGTGGCGCGTGCCGTCTTTGTCGATCAAAGCCTCGCCCATGGCCATATAGCCCCCACATTCCCCATGAACCGGGCGGGTCATGGCAAAGGCTTGAAGCCCGGCGCGAAAGTTTTGGGCGGCGGCGATTTTCCCGGCGTGCAATTCCGGGTAACCACCGGGAAGCCAACAAATATCGGCGCTGTCGTCGGGGGCTTGGTCGGCCAGCGGGGAAAACGGTAGGATTTCGGCCCCAGCCGCGCGCCACGCCGCAACAAGATGCGGATAGACAAAGGAAAATGCGTCATCCTGCGCCAAGGCAATGCGCTGACCCGGCGGGGTTAGGCGCGGGGCAGGGCCGGTGATTGGCTTGCATGGTTGTGCGGCGGCAAGAACCCGGTCCATATCCACATGTTCGGACACGAACTTGGCAGCATCATCTAGGATTGCGTCCAAACCGGCCTGTTCCTGAGCTTGGACAAGTCCCAAATGGCGTTCGGGCATTTCAATCGATTTGACCCGAGGCAAAGCCCCCAAAACTTCGATGCCCATCGCTTCCATTCCGACGCGGGTAAGCGCCTCGTGGCGCGGCGAGGCCACGCGGTTCAACACAACACCGGCCAGTTTGACATTGGGGTTGTAGCTGGCAAAACCTTTGGCGACGGCGGCGGCGGATTGCGCCTGACCGGACACGTCGATGACCAAAACCACCGGCCAACCGGTCAGTTCGGAAATATCGGCGCTGGCCCCATTTCCGGTTTCACCGGTTACCGCGACGCCATCAAACAGGCCCATGGACCCTTCGGCCAAAACCAAATCGGCATTTGCGGCGGCCGAGATTTGCGAAGCAATCATGCCGCGCGACATGGCCCAGCTATCAAGGTTCACCGAAGCCCGGCCAGAGGCGGCCCGGTGAAACGCCGGGTCAATATAATCTGGGCCACTTTTGAACGGTTGAACGGTTTTGCCCTGTTGGGCAAAGGCGCGCAAAAGCCCCAACATCAGAGTGGTTTTGCCGGTGCCAGAGGCCGGTGCGGATATGACGAGACCGGGCGTGTTCATTCTTGCCCCTCCGGGAAACGTGGGTTGGTGCCAACCGGGCGATAACGGCGATCGTAATCCCCGGCATAAAGGCAACTTTCGTCAAACTCTTCGGCCCCAATGGCCCGACCAACCATGATCAAGGCAGTGCGCCCGCGCTCGCCCCCTGTGGCCTCTTCCAAAGTGTCGAGCGTGGCGCGCACAATGCGTTGATCAGGCCAGGTTGCACGCCAGACAACCGCGACCGGACAATCAGCGCCATAGTGAGGGGTCAGTCGGGCAATCACGTCTTCAAGCACATGAACCGAGAGGTGGATCGCCAAAGTCGCGCCGGTTTTGGCAAAGTTTTCCAGCGTTTCGTTTTCCGGCATCGAAGAGGCGCGTCCCGATGTGCGGGTCAAAACCAAGGATTGGGCAACGCCGGGCAGGGTGAATTCCGCCCCCAAAGCCGCCGAAGCCGCCGCAAAGGCCGGAACACCCGGTGTCACATCATAGGGGATGCCCAAATCACGCAAGCGGCGGGTTTGCTCTCCAAGGGCTGACCAGACCGACAAGTCACCAGAATGCAGGCGCGCCACGTCTTGACCAGCCTCATGGGCGGCTTTGATTTCGGCGATGATGTCGTCTAACGACAGCGGCGCAGTGTTCACGATCCGCGCGCCATCCGGACAATGCTGAAGCAAGGCCTCGGGCACCAAAGAGCCCGCGTAAAGGCAAACCGGGCAAGACGCGATGAGGTCGCGTCCGCGCAGGGTGATCAAATCGGCGGCCCCGGGGCCGGCTCCGATAAAATGGACGGTCATGGGGTGTGTCCTTCTGCAAATGCGGCCGTTGCCATGCCGCAAGATGATATGGCCCGAGGCCCAAGCAGGCGCGCGTTTGGCCCAGCCGCAGCAAGGGCAACCGCCTCGGCCAAAGACCCAACGCCGAAACGCTCTTGTTGGCGGGGGGATTGGGTCAGGGTGATTTGTTTTTCCAGATCGACCTGAGAGACGGTGATCAGGGGGATTTTGAGTGTGGTGGCGAGGTCGGTAACTGCTGCCAAATCGGTTTTGTGATCCGAAACGGCAATAGCCTCTGCGCCAGTTCCAACCGTGTCTACGGCGTCCTTCAGAGCCGACATGTCCGCTCCGGACCGGTATCCGACACCAACGACCTTCATAGGGTGACGTTCCATTGAACAACGGGGCGGGCGCGATCCCAGCCACGCATCCGGCCCAACGGAGTCGCTTCTGACAATTCCAGTTTGACCAAATGCCCCCCCTTGGTGGCATGCCATTGGGTCAACAGGCTTTCGGTTTCCAAGGTGACCGAGTTGACCACCAACCGGGTTCCCGGCGCGCAATGTTCAAAAATCGCGATAAGAACCGCGTCATTGGCCCCACCGCCAATAAAGATGACGTCCGGTGCTTGGGTGTTGCTAAAACGCAGGGTGTCGATGTGATCCATGAGGTCCGCATGAACAGGGGTCATACGGTGATCCAACCCAAAGCGTCGCGCGTTGTCAGCGATGTTTTTGACGCGATCTTCGCGGGTCTCAACACAGACAGCGCGCGTTTTTGGCGCCGCCAGCAGGTATTCGATTGACACAGATCCAGACCCAGCACCAAGATCCCAGAGAAGATCAAAAGGGCGCGGTTGCAACGCCGCGATGGTCATGGCCCTAACGGGCGCTTTGGTGATTTGCCCATCATTGGCAAAACAGGTCTCCGGCCGTCCGGGCGCATGAGAAAGGCCCGCGTTGGTCCTTGATTTGGCGTCAAAAGCAACAGCGACAGGGGCAATGATTTTATCCAATTCAAATTTGTCAGCGCGACAGGTTTGATGCCTTTCATTTGGGCCACCAAGGCATTCGAAAACCTCTACCTCGCTGTCCCCGAACCCCTGATCCGTTAACCAATGCGCCAGTTTTTCAGGCGATGTTCCGTCCCGCAAGGTGCATATAAAGCTTTGTCCATTGACCAATTCAGCAACGAGGCGTTCAAAAGGGGCGGCATGTAAGCCGATGCAATTCGTTTCTTCAATGCGCCAGCCAAGCCGGGCCGCAATCATCGAAAAAGTCGAGGGCGACGGATGCGTGACCCATTCGGCCGGTGTCAAACAATCGCCAATTGTCGCCCCAGCCCCGTACCAAAACGGGTCGCCGGATACGAGCATCACGGTTTTGTGGTCTTTGCAGTCGAGCACCGGGGTGATGGAAAACGGAACGCTCCACGCCCGACCTTTGTCCTCACACTCCGCCAATTTCAAATGGCGCGCCCCGCCAAATACAAATTCCGCCTCTTCGATGGCGGTTCGGCTTGCGCGTGATAGGCCGTTTAGTCCATCTTCGCCGATACCGATGATGGTTAACCATGGCAAAGGACCGAGCTTAGACATGACACGCATCCTTGTGCTCGGCGGCACCACCGAAGCCAGCGCGCTGGCCAAAGCTTTGGCCGATCGTGGGGCTGATGCGGTGTTTTCCTATGCGGGGCGCACCCGGTCTCCAGTCGCGCAGCCCTTGCCAACACGTATTGGTGGGTTTGGTGGCGTAGATGGTTTGGTAGCGTTTTTGAAACGCGAGAGCATCACAAAAGTTGTCGACGCCACACATCCTTTTGCCGCTCAAATGAGCACCAATACGGTTGCCGCTTGTCATAAGGTCGGTGTCGAATTGCGCGGATTTGAACGTGCCCCTTGGAAGGCCGGAATAGGGGATCGTTGGACCGATGTTGCTGACATTTCCGGTGCTGTCGCGGCCTTGCCCAAAGCGGCGAGCCGGGTGTTTTTGGCGATTGGGAAACAGAACTTGTCGGCCTTTTCCGTAGCGCCCCAACATCGATATTTGTTGCGGTTGGTGGATGCGCCGACCACCGATTTGCCTTTGCCAAACTATGACGTCGTTGTTGACCGCGGACCGTTCACAGCGTCGTCCGATAAGGCGCTGCTTTCGCAACATAAAACGCAAATCATTGTCTCCAAAAACGCCGGTGGTGCCGGCGCGCGTGCAAAACTTGATGTGGCGCGAGAACTGGGAATTGAGGTGATCATGATAGACCGACCAAAAGTCCCTTCGCGCATGATTTTGGGCGATTTGGATCAGGTTTTGAACTGGTTGGGTCATTCCGCAGACCTTGGCGTATAGACAAACCGTCCAACTTGCCGGGTGTCTTGGTTGCCGACTATGACAACGGTCCGCATATCCGCCATTTCAGGCAGAGCGTCGTCTAGTGTTACAGTTGTCAAAGATTGCGAGGGTTTGGTGACGTCTTTTGCAAATGAAATCAGTGTTTTGCCCCCGCATTCTTCTCGTAATATCTCAAGTGCGCGACCAAATTGATGCGGGCGAGATTTCGATCTTGGGTTGTAAAACGCCATCGCAAAACCAGCCTGCGCCGCCAAGCGTATCCGTTTTTCAATCAGGTCCCATGGTTTGAGATTGTCCGACAGGTTAATGGCGCAAAAATCATGCCCCAAAGGGGCTCCAAGACGCGCCGCCGCCGCAAGCATCGCCGTGATACCGGGCAGGATACGAATATCTAAATCGAGCCAGTCTGGTGCCCCGGATTCAAGCGCCTCAAACAAGGCAGAAGCCATGGCAAACACACCGGGATCACCGGAAGACACGACAACCACGCGTTTGCCTTTAGCCGCCATGTCAAGCGCATGTTTGGCGCGATCCAACTCAACCCGATTGTCGGTTTCATGCAAAGTAAGGCCTTCGCGCGGCGCAATTCGGCGGACATAGGGGATATACCCAACGATATCAGTTGCTTCGGAAATGGCGCTATGAACTTCTTGGGTGATCATACCGTCGTCGCCGGGGCCAAGGCCAGCCACCTGAACCCAGCCGGTCACGGGCGGCGCCCCTGGCCGTGTACGACGGCGATGGTGAAATAGGGCCAATCACCTTCGGCTTCGGTCAAGCGTTGAATGCGCTGCCCTGGCATGGTTCCGCGTTCGATCAACCATGCATCTTCAAGCCGTCCCGCGGCCTTGAGTGCGCGTTTGAGTTTGGGCAAATTGCGCCCGATTTTCATAACCGCCAATGCGTCCGTATCGGCGGCCCGTCTGGTTAGTTCGTCCTCGGGCAAAGTTGCCATTAAAACGGTTAAGACATCGTCGCCCCAAGTGATCGGCGTGCCGGTGGCCGTCCAACAGCCGGACATGCCGGTAATACCGGGCACGACGTCAACTTCGGCGCGGCCCTGAAGACGGGAATGTAGGTGCATGAAGGACCCATAAAAGAATGGATCACCTTCACACAAGACGATAACGTCCTGATCTTTAGACAAACCTTCCAACCGATCTGCCCAATCATCATAGAACTCAGACAGCAATCGGTTGTATTCTGGATCGCTGAAATGGATCTCGGTCGTGACCGGATATTCCATCGGGTATTCAATGGCCGTGTCATTGATCATGCCGTTCACAATTTTGCGCGCCTGGCCTGTGCGTCCAATCTTGCGAAAGTACGCGACATGGCCGGCATTGCGGATCAAACGATCGGCGCGGACACTCATAAGATCAGGATCGCCGGGGCCAAGCCCAACACAAATCACTTTGCCCATGCTTATTCCTTCCAACTTGCCAAGGCGTTGACTGCGGCCACTGTTATGGCCGATCCGCCCAATCGCCCCTGACAGACCATGGACGGAACAGGCAGGTCTGCCATCAATGCGTCTTTGCTTTCTGCTGCGCCGACAAATCCGACAGGACAGCCAATAATGGCGGCAGGGCGCGGACATGTCGGGTCTTCGAGCATGTTCAATAGATGAAATAACGCCGTCGGAGCGTTGCCAATGGCCACAACGGCCCCTTCGAGCCGGGGGCGCCAGAGTTCGAGTGCTGCGGCCGAGCGGGTATTCCCCATATCCTTGGCCATGTCGTGAACGCGTGGGTCCTGAAGTGTGCAGATAATCTCATTCTCAGCCGGCAGCCGCGGTCGCGTAATCCCTTCTGACACCATACGCACGTCGCACAACACAGGGGCCCCGTCTTGAAGGGCCTTGCGGGCCATCGTCGCCATACCGGTCGAGAAGTGTATGTGCTTTTCCAAGCCGACCAAGCCAAGCGCATGGATCATACGCACGACAACGGGTTCTTCGTCGCTGTTAAATCTATCCAGATCAGCTTCACGGCGAATGGTCGCAAAGCTCTCTTTGTAAATGGCTGCGCCATTTTGCTCATAAGTATGGGGCATTTAGATGCCTCTGTTCTTGATGTGTTTGGGGAGCTCTGACAGCGTCAGGCCAGTGATGTCGGGCTGGTCCGAAGCGAGGCCATTTCGGATCAGATTGAAGGTATTTGTCCCAGTTGCAACCAAGGTCGTGTCAGCCCGCCGAGTATGTGCACAGCCTTTGCTACATCCCGAAATGTGCAACGTTTGGTTGGATGTGATTTGCCGGGCAATTGTGCGCGCCGTGTCGCGAACGGCTGATAAGGCCTGCGGACAGCCCGGCGCGCCGGTACAGGCCGATATACGCAGTCTTGGGTCGTTGTCCGAGGTGATAAGCCCGTCGATCTCTATTGGTTTCGTGGCGTTCTCGACCAAAATCATGCGCCAAGGGGTTATACGCAAGGTTCCAAATGCGGAGAGTTGGGCCAGTTGAGACGCGGTCATTTGGCCAAATTCCAAGGCAAGCATTTGACCACAATCGGTCACGCCCGGATGGGCGGTAAAAGGATCGGCGTGATCGACCGGTTGTGAAAAATGCGATGGCAACACCGCACCATTGGCGACATGTCGCGCCATGCGCCCGCGATTTCCCGATGCGCCCCCGCTCGTCAAAAACCAATGGGCAAGGTCCAAAGCGACCGGCGCGGCGGTACTGGGTGTCACAACTGCGGCCAAATTGACGCCATCAGGGCGCACTATCAGGGGGCCGTCGCCCTTGCGTTCAATCCGAATATCAGCAGCAGTCTGTGACAAAACCGGCGCAGGACCGCAATCAACCGCGAATCCGAACTTGCCCGGTGTTTGGGGGGCCTTGGTGTCGGTCAACGCGGTTTGCAACGCGCGCGCAATGGTCCAGGTGTCATCGCCGTCACACCAAAACGGGGTCATCGTGACGTTTCGGCGGGCCTCAATCAACGGGTCGTTGTCGACGAGACCCTCGTCTTGAAGGGTTGTAATCAACTCTGCGTGCGATGCCTCTGACACTCCACGCATTTGAATGTTAGCTCGGGTTGATAAGTCTATCAAACCGTTTCCAAATTTCTCGGAAGCAAAGGCAATTGCGGCGGCTTGTTTTTGTGACACCCGTCCAAACGGTGGGCGGATGCGGACGACAAGGCCGTCCCCAGACATCATCGGACGCAAGGCCCCCGGACACCAGCCTTTAACAATCGGCCCTTTGACAATCGGTGTGTTCATTGATTGTCCTCCAACGCCGCCATGATTGAATTGCGGCGTGTTACCCATAGTCCGGCCTCTTGAAGAGCCAAGAACCGATCACGCATCGCCTTGAGAGCACCGGGGTTTTCCCGTTCGAGAAAGTCGACCAGATCGTCACGACCCAATGTCTCTTCGAAATACATATCAAAAAGATGCGCCGGCACCACTTGGGCCAAATGGGCGAATGCGGCCATGTGGTCCAAAGTCGCGCTGATCTCGGCACCACCGCGAAACCCATGTTGCATCATGGATGTGACCCAATCCGGGTTGGCGGCGCGGGCGCGGGTGACGCGTGCGATTTCCTCGGTTAGGTCCCGAGCGACGGGCGTGTCGGGCGTTGTAGCGTCAAGGTGGTAGAGAGCCGGCCTTTGTCCACCAAGCCGCGACACGGCGGCGGCAAAACCGGCTTCATGTGCAGCGTAGTCCGAGGCCATTAGAATGTCTGTTTCCGGCAAATCTTGCAAATGGACAAAGGCATCTGCGGCCCTAACGCGGTGTTCAAGTTGATCGCGCGCAGGGGTGATATTACCTTTGGCATCAATGGAATGGCTTGACGCATTCAACCACGCCTCACCGGCGGCGGCGCGTGCCTCTTCTGTGTAGAGGTCCAAGTTTTGACCCATCGACAATCCATAGAGTCCGGGTCGTGGCCCAAACACGCGGGGTTGTTTGGAGAGGTAGGGATTATCGGCCTCGGATTCGTCGCGTTGAGAAAGTGCAGCTGCAGCCGTTTCAAACAACTGCGCCAATCCCGGAAAGACATCGCGAAACAGGCCAGAGACGCGCAGAGTAATATCTATCCGAGGCCGGTTCAGAAGGGCCAAAGGCACCACTTCAAAGCCGCCAACGCGCTCGGAGCCATCATCCCATTTGGGGGCCAAACCGGCCAAATGTAGGGCCATGGCGAATTCTTCCCCAGCTGTGCGCATGGTGGCCGATCCCCAGAGGTCAATAACCAAGCCGTTGGGCCAATCACCGTGGTCTTGCAAGTGGCGGCGCAACAGTTCTTCGGCGAGCTTGACCCCTTGTGCATGCGCCGACCGTGACGGTACCGCACGCGGGTCTGTGGTGAATAAGTTGCGTCCTGTAGGAAGCACATCCGAGCGACCGCGATAAGGCGAACCTGAGGGGCCAGGATCGACAAGATAACCGTTCAACGCTCTGAGAAGGCCCGATTTTTCCTGATTTTCACAGTCACCTGTTCCAAAGATGTGCAAGCCCTCGCCATATTGGCTTTCTTTGATGTCACACACAAAAGCGTCAATGCGTGTGATGGCTTCGGCGGGGCTGGTGTCATCGGTCAGGCCAAGATCGGCTTCAACACCGGTGCCTTGTGCCTCGCTCCGGATGTCAGAGACAAGACGGTCGCGGCGCGCCGGATCAAGCCCGTCGGCGGTTGAATACTCGTCCAATAGGCTTTCTAAACGACCCATGCCTTCGGGCAATTTGGTTTGCGCCATGGGCGGGGGTAAATGCCCGATCGTTACCGCTGAAACCCGTCGCTTGGCCTGTGCTGCCTCACCGGGATCGTTGACAATAAAAGGGTAAATCACCGGCAGATCACGGATCAGCGCTTCGGGCCAGCAGTCATCCGACAAAGCAACCGCTTTGCCCGGAAGCCATTCTAATGTGCCATGAGCACCAACGTGAATTAGGGCATCCACTTGTTGGCGCATCCAAAGGTAAAACGCGACATAGGAATGCCGGGGTGTGCGGTCTAAATCATGGTAGTCGTCAACGCGACTTGCGACATCGCCACGTTCCGGTTGAAGCGCAATTAGGGCATTTCCTGCACGAATGGCCGAAAACCTTAGGTCACCCGCGTAAAAAAGAGGATCTGTTTCTACAGGTCCCCAAGCGTCATGCAAAGTGTCGCGCAAGGATTGGGGCAGGGATGTCAGAGCCTCTTGATAGGCCGACACAGGCCAGCTCAGCGTCTCGGTTCCCAACCGTTTTCCCAAATCGTCTTGAAGCTCAGTTGCAATCCCCGCAGCTTGGCAGCTCATCAGGATTTCATTAGCTGAAGCCAAAGCGTCAAGCCCGACGGCGTGGGCAAGTTGATGGGTTTTCCCCGGATAGGTCGATAAAACCACCGCTATGTTTTTTTGTGACGCAGGTTTGGTCCGCAAAGTGTGCCAACGGACGACACGATCGGCAATTGCATCAATGCGCGATGGGTGACCTCGATGGGCAAAGCGCGAATATTCTAGATCGGGGTCCTGTTTGCCGGGTTGTTTGAAGCTGGCAACACCGGCAAAAATTCTGCCGTCGACTTCTGGCAAAACCACATGCATCGCCAAATCAGCAGGGGATAAACCGCGATCCGCCTGCGCCCACTCTTTTTTGCGCGCGGTGGACAAGGCTACCTGAAACACCGGACACCCTGTTTCATTCAGAGGCGAGGCCGATCCATCGCTTCCTTGGGCGGAAAAAGCCGTCGCGTTGACGATGGCAACAGGATGTAACTCAGACGCTTGAGTTCGTAGCCAAACGGCCGCTGGAGGCGATTTTAGGCTGGGAGCAAACACGCCAACGGCGTCAAATCCACGGGCTTCGAATGCGGCGATCAAACCATCAATGGGTGACGTGTCGGCGGCTGTGAGGTATGAACGATAAAAACTAATCATAACCAATGGATTGCAGGATGAAGTGGGCGCGGAAACGATGCCGGAGCCGGGGTGATAATATCCCATGTCCGGAACTGTTTTTTCACCGACCACCGGGCCAGCATATAGGCCCGCAGCAAGCGCCATTTGGGCCAAAGCCGCCTGAGCGGCAACCGCACCACCTGCGTCGCATAAGTTTTGCAGACTTCGTAACGTCGACACAGGGAGCGTCGAAACCTCATCCAAACGCGCATCGTGACGTCCGTCGGCGGGAAGAACCGCGAGGGCAATACCGTTGCGGCGCGCTATATCCTGAAGCGTCGCTATACCATAGGGCCAGTAGCTTTCACCGCCAATCAAACGCACCAAAATCCCTTTAACGCCGGTCAATGTTTGTTCAACATAAGTATCGACGGACAAAGGGTGTTTCAGGGCCACCAAATTGGCCAATCTTAAGCTGGGTAAACTGCCCTCGGCACGGTGCCATCCCGCCGCAAAGGCCCCAAGGTCGCTGTCAGAAAACGACAGCACCACAAGTTCCGCAGGCGTCTGCCCAAGATCTTGTGGCGTATCGGTTTCTTCTAACCCGTGGCTTTCACGAAAGACGACATGCATGAAGGTTTAGGCCTCCAACACTTGGCGAATGGCAGACTCATTTATGTGATCATGTTCGGCGATGACAACCAGCTGGGTGCGTCGTTCCTGAGCGCCCCACGGTTGGTCAAATTGTGCACGAACTCGGGCACCTACGGCCTGAACCAGCATCCGCATGGGCTTTCCCTGCACAGCGACGTAACCTTTTACCCGTAGAATGTTTTGTTCCTTGGCGAGGCGTTCGATATTGGCCTGAAGAGCTTCCGGATTGGCGATTTCACCGAGATCGACAACGAAGCTATCAAAATCGTCATGTTCGTGATCATGGTGCCCGTCATGATGGCTAGGTCGGCTATCAAGGTCATCTTCAGCAGCGGCGTTGAGGCCGAGCACAATACGCGGATCAACCACACCTTCGCTCATTGGAATGATCGGAAGTTTGCGAGGGGCCTCGGCTTCGATCACACTGCGCGCCTTGGCGATACCTTTTTCACCGGCCAAATCGGCTTTGGACAGCAAAATAATATCTGCGCATGAAATCTGGTCTTCAAAGACCTCTGACAGAGGGGTTTCATGATCAAGTGAGTCATCCGCCTCACGCTGTGCCTGTACCGCATCGAGATCGGGGGCAAATTGACCGGCGGCTACCGCTTCGGCATCGGCTAATGCAATTACGCCATCCACGGTGATCCGCGACTTGATTGCGGGCCATTCAAAGGCCTTGAGCAAGGGTTTGGGAAGCGCAAGACCAGAGGTTTCGATCAGAATATGCTCGGGCTTTTGGGGAAGGGCCATCAGGGCTTCGATGGTTGGGATGAAATCATCTGCCACCGTGCAGCAGATGCAGCCATTGGCCAGCTCCATAATGTTGTTTTCAGGACAGTTTTCGTCAGCGCAGCTTTTGAGGATGTCGCCATCAACACCGGCAGTACCAAATTCGTTGACCAAAACGGCAAGGCGTTTGCCTTGTGGGTTCATCATTAAATGACGAATGAGCGTGGTCTTCCCGGCACCAAGGAAACCAGTAACGACGGTAACAGGGATTTTAGCCAGATCAGTCATGTGAGGTCTCCTGTGGCGGAATGCGGGCTACGGATTGTTTTCGGAAAATAACCGGGCGTTCGCGCCACGGCACGATCCCGTCTTGGGTGGCGGCATAGGCGGCTGCGCCTTTGACGATGTCTTCTACATGCTCGGCCGCATCGAGGTCGCCATAGACATAGGTCCAGCGTTGCGGGCCGCCAGACAAAACCATCGAACAGCCCCGTGAACAGGCGGATAGGCATTCGACCGGGCGCAATTGGACGTTTTCAGGCAGGTTTTCGGCGTTTAGTGCATCAAACAGCTGTGCACCAGCGCGCGGGCCGGTGTCGTCGGTTGGGGCACCTGCGCGGCAAGTGGTGCAAACAGTCAATGTGACCTCGGCCATGGAGTCCGTCCTTTTGGTAAGACAAAAAGGGGAAGGCCAGCATGAGGACAACGCCCCCAAAGCCGGACGCGAAACACCCCGTTCGCCCGTTGCAATTCACATCGTTGGCAGGTCTCCCGGCTTGCGGATATCGGGGCGTTTGCCCCGGCGGCTCGCCCACCTTCCCGGTCAAAAACCAGTGGCGCGGCGACCTCTCCGGTCACGGTCGCGGGGGCGGCTGCGCTTGGATCACTTTGATCTATCGCATTCCCTCTTCGCCTGTCTTGCGACAGGAACCAACGTTAGGCCACATGAGGCAGAGGACCGTTGATTGTCAAGCGACAAGGGGGGCAGATTGGACACTGAAAACGACACGTCAAACCGTATTTGGCCCGCAACAGGTATTTGGGGGGCATCTTATCGGATCATGTTCCCGCTAACGGCGATTTGGGCAATTTTGTCGGTGACAATTTGGGTCGTTCAGTTTGCTCTTATGAGCGTGCCCAATCCGATGAATTGGCACATACACGAGATGGTCATCGGGTTAGGGAGCGCAGCTCTCCTTGGGTATTTACCCTCAGCGATCAGCAGTTGGACAGGGCGGGCACCGGTCGCGGGGTGGCCTGTCAAAGCGATGGCCGGTTTATGGGTTTCGGCAAGGCTTGCCATGTATTTTGCAAGCTATCTACCAGATTGGTGTGTCGCGGTCGTGAATGCGGCGGTGTTTTGGTCTTGTGCAGCTGTGTTGATCAGCGAGGCCCTAATGGGGGCCGCTGCCAAAATCTGGGCCTATATTGCCTTTTTATTGATCGCGGGCTGTGTTGCCGGGGTGTCGAGTGCTCCTGATTTCGGAGAACCTCTCTTGGTGATTTGGCTTTTTGTTTCGTTGCTAACCGTCGTCGGCACCAGAATGGGTTATGGGTTTTTGCAATCACAGGCGCAGCGAAACGGCGAAACGGTTAAGCCAGATCAACGCTGGCTGACGTGGATAGCGGTTTTTGCTCCGTTGCTTTTGATCGTCGCATTTTTTGAACTTGCGGATGGGGTATTGATGGCGCGTCTGGTCTTTTTGATCGGCGCGATGTGTTTAACAATCCAATGTGCGAATTGGCCTCTGAAATGGGCCAAAGGGCAGGGGTTGATCATAATGACCTGCGTTGGCGTGTTTTGGGTTCCAATCGGACTTTGGGCCGTTGTTTTAGAACTTTTCGATCTCTCTCCTCTAAGTTTTTCTTCTACAACCCACGCCCCTATAATGGGGGCACTGTCGAGTTTGATAATGGCGGTGATGGCACGTCCCCATGCGCGTCGCACTGAAGCCGGTCTAACAACTGGGCCAGGGGTGTTTGCGGCATTTTTGTTCCTGCAAATCGCGATTTTTTGCCGGCTTGCTGACGCGGTTATGATCTCCTATTGGGTCTGGGTTTTGGCGTGGGGGATGTTCTTGGTGACAGTTTGGCCACGGAAAAACAGCCCCATTCCACGTCCAATCTTTAGTGGTACCCGGCAAAAACGAGCGACGATCTAGAGCGACCATTGACAGCACGTTCTGGCTGCGTTTCAACTCCGATCCTGAGCCGCAAGCAGGAGAACCCGGATGAGCGACGATACCGACCGCCACGCAATGAAAATGGCCAAGAAGAAAGCCGCGCGTGACAAAATCATGGCCAGCAAAGAGGGCGAAAAGGGTCTGATCATCGTACACACCGGGCCGGGTAAGGGAAAATCTTCCTCTGGTTTTGGGATGATATTGCGGTGTATTGCCCATGACATGCCCTGTGCAGTGGTTCAATTCATCAAAGGCGCGTGGCAAACTGGTGAGCGGACTTTGATCGAGGCGAACTTTAGTGAGCTTTGTCAGTTTTATGCGATGGGCGAAGGGTTTACATGGGAAACCCAAGACAAAACCCGCGACATCGCGGCGGCGAAAAAGGGCTGGGAAAAGGCCAAGGAGCTTATCCGCAATCCCGAAATCAAAATGGTCCTGCTCGATGAAATCAACATTGCGCTGCGCTATGATTACCTTGATGTTGACGAGGTTGTTGCCTTTTTGCGGGATGAAAAGCCAGAGATGACCCATGTGGTTTTAACCGGTCGCAATGCCAAAGAGGAATTGATCGAAATCGCCGATCTGGTCACCGAAATGACCTTGGTCAAACACCCGTTCCGTTCGGGTATCAAAGGCCAAAAAGGCGTAGAGTTTTAAGCACGTCAAAGGCAACGCATATGCGAGGGTATTGGGATTTGATCGTTCGGCAACCGGCGGTTTTTGCAGAGGCCCTGACGCTTTTGATGAAGCTAAAACACCTTTGATCAAAGATACTCTTTGTGGCGTAACGCCATGAAAAGGAACAGACATGAAAAAACGTATGTTGACCGAGTTTGGATTGGGCACTTCCTTGCGTCGTCAAGATTACACCGAGGCATCGGTTCGTGCGGTCAAAAATGCCCTTTGGCACAACTCTATCAATTTGGCCGAATTATTTGGTCGCCCCAAGGGGGACATGTTGATTGACGTCGAAATTGGTGTTGCCAATCCGAGTGCCGTTGATGTTGGCCAGGTTGAAGCGGTTTTCCCTTACGGTCAGCCCAAGGTTCATGTGGTTCGCGGCGGATTGGATATTCCGCGCGCCGATGGTGGCAACCCAACTGTGATGGCCAATGTGGCGATTTCTGTTAGTTTTGAGATGGAGGGGTAAATGCAGCGTTTCATCATCGAAATGGGCACCGGAAACGATCAATACGGTCAGGATTATACCAAGGCTGCGGGACGTGCGATCGAAGACGCCATCCGGCATTCCTCTATCCCAATGTTTGAGACATTGGGCGTCGATCACTCAAAGATGGTCGTTCAAGTCACTGTCGGTGTTCAAAAACCTGACTTGGTGAATTGTGATGCCTTGGCCAAAATCTTGCCGCGTGGCAATGCCACGGTCAAAGCGGTCCTAGGTGGTTTGGATGTTACCAACCCTAATAGCGGCAACACGGTTGTCGTTGCGTCGGCAGCCGTTGAGGCCTTTCTTGATCCGAAAGATGTTATTGAATGAGTAAGGCCCTGATGATCCAAGGGGCCGGGTCTAATGTGGGAAAATCCATGTTGGTGGCAGGCCTGTGTCGGGCCGCCCGGCGCCGTGGGTTGACCGTTGCACCTTTCAAGCCACAAAATATGTCCAACAATGCCGCTGTTACACTGGACGGTGGAGAAATCGGACGGGCGCAAGCCTTGCAAGCACTGGCCTGTGGACTTGAACCGCACACGGATATGAACCCGGTTTTGCTCAAACCCGAAACTGATGTCGGTGCTCAGGTCGTGGTTCAGGGGCAGCGACTAACTACATGTAAAGCCAGGGAATACTCAAAGCTTAAACCGACATTGTTGGCCGCGGTTTTGGAAAGTTTCAATAGGCTAAAATCCATCTATGATCTTGTGCTTGTCGAAGGGGCTGGTAGCCCGGCGGAAGTAAACTTACGCGCTGGTGACATTGCCAATATGGGGTTTGCTCAGGCCGCTGATGTGCCGGTAATACTTGTCGGCGATATTGATCGGGGCGGGGTGATTGCCCAAATAATTGGCACAAAAACTGTGTTGGATGTTGAGGACGAAAACCTGATAAAAGGGTTTTTGATCAATAAGTTTCGCGGCGATCCGAGCCTATTTGATGAGGGGTACTCTTTGATTGAAGATACCAGTGGATGGTCTGGATTTGGTGTTCTTCCGTTCTTCAATGATGCCTATAAGCTGCCTGCTGAGGACGCGTTAGACCTTCCGAAACGCGCCAAGGGAGCGGGTTTGCGGGTGGTGTGTTTACGCCTGTCGCGCATTGCCAATTTCGATGACCTTGATCCCTTGGCACAAGAACCGGGCGTTGACCTGACGATGTTATCCCCCGGCGAGGCCATCCCCGGTGATACCGATTTGGTGATTATTCCAGGAAGCAAGTCCACGCGTGGTGACCTTGCTTTTGTTCGCAAGCAAGGCTGGGATATCGACCTTGTGGCCCATGTGCGACGCGGTGGGCAAGTGTTGGGAATTTGTGGCGGGTATCAAATGCTTGGTACCCTGATATCAGATCCATTGGGGATAGAGGGCGCGCCGGGAACGGATGCCGGGCTTGGTCTATTGGATATCGAAACCGAAATGACACCAAGCAAACAGCTCACGCAGGTGACGGCAAAGCACTGCGCGACTGGGACGATGGTGGATGGGTATGAAATCCATATTGGACGATGTCATGGGCCAGACCGCCTTTCGCCTTTCGCCGAAATTAATGGGATGCCCGAAGGCGCGATTTCACCCAACGGCCAAGTCATCGGAACCTATCTGCATGGATTGTTTAGGTCCGACACGTTCCGATCGGCCTTTTTACAATCGCTAGGGGTAAAGGCGGGCGCGTCCCCATACGGCCAGACAGTCGAGCAAGCATTAGACGATTTGGCGGAGTATATGGAGCGGCATTTGGACATTGATGGTCTCTTGGCAACCGCAGATTAAACCTTTGTCCAAACCGTGTCTGTGTTTTCCTGCCAGCCAACTTTGTGCAAAAGCGGCGTGTCATCGTCAAAACTCGGGTATCCAATACACAAATAGGCGCTGAACCGCCATGTGTCGGGGGTTTCAAAAATCGTTTCAATCTGGCGCGGGTCAAGTATGGAGACCATGCCGACCCCTAAATTGAGACTGCGCGCCATAAGCCACAGGCTGAATATTGCCATGGATGTCGATTGTTCCAAGGTTTCCGGCATCGAGTGGCGCCCCAAGCCCCGACCTTCCTCGGGGGCTGTGTCGGTAAAGACGGCCAATTGAACCGGGGCAATATCGAGGCCAGCCAGTTTTAACTTGCGGTATTCGGCCTTGGCGGCGTTGTCATATTGGGTTTCCGCCTCGGCGTTGCAGCGTTGAAACTCTGAGCGAACATGTTGTCGTTTCTCGGGTGAGGCCACCGACAAGACGCGCCAAGGACGGGCATTGCCAACCGATGGGGCAAGGGTCATGGCTAACTGCAATTTGCTCAAGGTATCATCGGGCACCACATCAGGCCTAAAGTGCCGTGTGTCACGCCGCCAGGTCAAAAGGTCTTGGAGGGTGTCGCTATGTGAGTCACCGAACTTCATACCATCGCCTCGCGCAATCGGGTCCATTCGTGTGTCGTTCCGGGCAATCCAAGTCGAATAAGGCCCTTTGACCAAGGGAATATTCGGCTCCAGATGTGGTTTTGGGCCAAATGCGCTTGGGCCTTTGTCGCGCTCGGGGTGTCATATAATCGGAACAGCTCGGTGCCTCCGACAACGGTCCAACCATAGCCGGTCGCTAAGCCATCAATCTCGGCAACCTCTTGGCGCAGGCGATCAACAGTTTGGCGCGCCCAATTGTCATCCAAAAGTGCTTGGCTGCCAGTTTCGATGGCAATACCGGACACGGGCCAAGGACCGAACATCGCGGACAAGGCTTTGACACTATCACAATGTCCTAAAATAAACCCAAGTCGTAGGCCTGCCAGACCGTAAAACTTCCCAAAACTACGCAGAACGAAAAGGTTTTTCAAACCGGTCATAAGTGGCACGACACTTAGGTCGGGGCGCGCATCGGCAAAGCTTTCATCTACAACCAAATGTCCGACCTGCTGCGCCAAACCAACGAGGGTTTGCGGCGTTGTTTCGCGGCCGTCAGGATTGTTGGGATTGACGACAACCGCCAAATCCGCCCCGGACAAAGCGTCTAGGTTATCAACCTCTTCTACGTTCCACCCGGCGGCCAATAGACAGGCGGCGTGTTCATTATAGGTTGGGCTTAGCACCCGCGCCTGTCCGATCGGAAACAGGCGGGGGATCATTTGGATTGCGGCCTGTGCTCCTGCAACGGGCAAAATGTCGACCTCAGCCCGATAGGCCTGTTTCGCGGCGCGTGTCAGGCTGGCAAGGGCGGCTTGGGTAGGCAAGGCTTGCCATGCTTGGGGTGATAACGCCGGCACGGGGTAGGGGACGCGATTGATCCCGGTTGAAAGATCAATCCAATCTTCCGAAGCGCCGCCGTAAAGCGCACGCGCCCCGTCAATATTGCCGCCATGATCGCGCATAAGCTGTCCTCCCTAGGTCATGGCCCATAGTGCAAGCCCAAAGGACAATGCAAGCAACGCAAAGGTATAAAGCCGCAAACCACGCGCTAAATCCTGCGGTTCGGGGTCAGGACATGCGCCGTTGACCCACGGGTCATCAGTCGTAATCGCGCCATATGTCCGCGGTCCAGATAGACGCACCGCCAAGGCCCCGGCAAGAGCCGCCTCCGGCCAACCGGCATTCGGGGATCGGTGGTAACGCGCGTCGGCCCTGATACAGCGCAAGGCTTCTAAGGGGAGAGGTGAGATGAGCGCGAACAAAAGACCGGTTAGACGCGAAGGCAGAAGATTGACCACATCATCAAGCCGGGCCGCGCATTTTCCGAAATACTCATACCGGTCGTTGCGGTGGCCAATCATTGAATCCAAGGTGTTGATGGCTTTGTAGGCGGCAATGCCGGGCAAGCCGAACAAAGCCCCCCAAAAGATCGGCGCGACAATGCCATCAGAGGTGTTTTCCGCGAGGCTTTCCAAAGTGGCGCGCGTGATACCGGCACTGTCCAGATCGGTCGGGTCACGGCCAACAATCATCGAAACCGCATGTCGTGCCTTTGGCAAATGCCCCGCTGTCAATGGACGGGCGACATCTTGGACATGAGTGAACATCGAACGCGCCGCGACCAGTGGCCAAGCGAGGACACCAGACAGCAGAGTGCCAAGCCATGTGTCTGGCAAAGCATAGGTGACGGCAACCGCCGCAAGCATAGCGCCCCCTACTATGAGACCCGTTGTGAGGCAGCCCAGCAAAAACCGGTTTATAGGCGACCCGGAGTTCCAAAGGCCTTCCAATACTGAAATAGCGGTCCCGATCCATGTCACGGGATGCCCGATGCGCTGAAAAAGCCAATTGGGCCAGCCGACCAAAGCGTCAATTGCCAAGGCAACAATCATGGCCAATGCAAAACTCATCTCTGACCACCCGCCTTGAAGTGAACAATGGTTGAGAAGCCTGCTGCAACCAGATGTGATTTGGCCGCTTTCGGGACGGTATTGGGCGCGAAAATGAAACCACGGGCCGCCCCGGTATGCGCTATGACGATTCCTAGCGCATTGATGTCTTTCGCAATATCTAGGGTCGGATCCGAGGCGTCACCGCGTATCGCCAAGTTTCGCTTGGCTGATGCTGTGGCTAGTTTTGCAATTGCGCCTAGGTTTTGCGCTTGTGCCGCATCTTTCCACTTGGTGACCAAATCTGAAATATCGGCAAAGTTTTGGTCTTGCGGGTTTGTGCGACAGTGAGGGCCGTAAAACCCACCAAGAACCTCAAATTTCGGGAGCGCCGGAAGCGGGTGTACAAGGTTAGCCTGACGTGAGGCCCAGAGCATTTGTTCGGGATGTGAAAACATCAACGGGTCTGTTGCTCCCTCAATATCGAGACAGGCGCGGGCTAGTTCCATGTCAGACAGTGGGGATTTTGCAAGCTTTGCCAGAGCAATCAAGCTTGCTGTAGAGGCACCTGCGCCGCCACCCGGTGGCATGTCACTATGTAGCGTAAAGCGCTGGTTTATTGGCACGCCGATCCTATTGAGGAAGCATCGTGTGGTCTGAAGCGAAAGCACGCGTTGCGGACTATAGACAGATAGGTGATTGGATGGTCTCGAACGGGCCTTGAGTGTTAGTAGAGGGCAGGGCAGAGAGACAAGCGAAACCGGACCATGTGGACCTAACCGACCTTGCAACAATTCCCCAAAATGTCCGGCGACTGAGGTGTTTATATACATCGATTGACCTCTTTGATGCTAAAAACGCCCGTAGATAGGCGTGATAGTCTGGTCACCGACAGGTTGGCGATGTCAAAACGCAAAGCGGTGGATACACCGCCCAAGGCAACGGACAAGGCTGCGCGGATGGGTCCGGCATGGGCGATGATCAAAGTGCGGCCGGGATTGGCGGCGTTTAAAACCGCCTGAACCCTTGTGCAAACATCATCAAAGCTTTCGCCATTTGGTGGTGAAAACGCCGCAAGTTCCGGGCTATCCATCTCACCCAAATCCGGTAATTCCCCGTAGGGAACCCCTTCCCAATCGCCAAAATCCTGTTCCCATAGCGCATCAATGAGGGTCGGTCTCGTCTCTGGCAGCAAGGTGTTTAGGGTTTGCACACAGCGTAAAGCCGGGCTGCAATAGACGGTATCAAACTGTGAAAGTGTGGCGCGCAACGCGTCAAAGGTTCCGACCGAAGAACAATCGGCCGCAACGTCACGTCGCCCGTACATGCGCCCGTCACCAATGACTGGGGCATGACGGATGAAAGTGAACTCTGTCGCTGCGTTCATCTGCACGGTCGTTATTCCTCTTTCGTTTGCGGCCTGTTTCTGCTTTCTCATGTCGCCATGAGCAAGTCGATACTGGTAACGGGCGGGGCCCGATCAGGAAAAAGCGTCATCGCCGAGCGTGTTACCGAACGTTTGGCGACGAAAATGCAAGCCGGGCCGATTTATATCGCCACGGCGCAGGCGTTTGATTCTGAAATGGAAGCGCGGATCAAGACCCATCAGAACCGGCGTGGGCCCGAGTGGCGCACCGTGGCCGAACCGTTGGATTTGGCGAAAGCGCTACAAGAGACAGACGGGCAGGGGCCGCGTTTGGTCGATTGTCTGACCCTATGGGTGTCCAATCTGATGCACAACGACGAAAACTGTGCACAAAACGCCGGTGATTTGGCGACGATCATCGCGTCTCAAAACGCTCCAGTTATTCTCGTGACGAATGAAGTCGGGGCGGGAATCGTACCCGAAAATGCTTTGGCGCGTCAGTTTCGAGACGAAGCAGGCCGCGTCAATCAGATCATTGCAGCGGCCTGCGACGAGCTGTATCTCGCCGTGGCTGGCTATCCCATGAAGGTGAAACCGAATGACATCGAAATTTGAATTGAGCACGCTTGCGGCCCTAAAAGATCAGGTGGCGGATTTGCCCGAGGTCGACACAGCAGCGGCTGAGGCCGCGCGGACCCGACAAGACAGCTTGACCAAACCACCCGGCGCTTTGGGTCGTTTGGAAGAGTTGGCGATCTTCATGGCCGGGTGGCAAGGCACGGAAAACCCAACAATCGACTCGGCGCAGGCCCTTGTTTTTGCGGGAAATCACGGCGTTTGTGCCCAAGGTGTCAACCCGTTTCCACAAGAGGTTACCGTTCAGATGGTTGCCAACTTCGAAGCTGGTGGAGCCGCAATCAACCAATTGTGCCGGGCGAACGGCGCGGATTTGTCGGTCATTGCGCTTGAGTTGAATCGCCCAACAGAAGACTTCACCGCGGGCCCCGCCATGAGCGAAGCCGACACATTAAAGGCCATGCGAGCCGGGGCCGAGGCGGTAGACACACAGGCCAAGGTTTTGATTCTTGGTGAAATGGGTATTGGCAATTCTACGGTGGCCGCCGCCTTGGCCAACGCGGTCTTTGGGGGCGACGCCGTGGATTGGGTGGGACGTGGAACTGGCTCTGATGACGACGGGGTTATGCGCAAGGTCTCGGCGGTTGACCGCGGCGTTTCTTTGCATAGCTCGGCCACCGGTCTAGGCATTTTGGCGGCCTTGGGAGGGCGCGAACAAGCCGCGATTTGCGGTGCTGTTCTTGCGGCGCGCGCGGCGCGTATTCCGGTGCTTCTTGATGGGTTTATTTGCACGGCCGCAACCGCCCCC
This sequence comes from Pelagimonas sp., assembly GCF_058892305.1. NCBI lineage: Bacteria > Pseudomonadati > Pseudomonadota > Alphaproteobacteria > Rhodobacterales > Roseobacteraceae > Pelagimonas > Pelagimonas sp. The sequence continues at coordinate 4,489 of NZ_JBZXVN010000035.1, read as the reverse complement.
CTGTATGCGGTTGACCCATGTTTGCTGGACCATTGTTTGGTTGGGCACCAAAGTGTCGAACCGGGTCATCGGCGGCTTCTTGAAGCGATGAACAAACGTCCTGTCCTTGATTTTGACATGCGTCTGGGGGAAGGATCAGGAGCGGCGTTGGCTTTGGGTATTTTGCGTAGCGCGCTTGAATGCCACAACGGAATGGCGACCTTTGCCGAGGCCGGAGTGTCCGGAGGATGAAGGTCGTGTCTCGCCGGATCAAAGAGTTACGTCTGGCGGGCATGTTGTTGACGCGGGTGCCTATGGGCACCTTGGCGGAGCCAGTTCCCGCACTTCCTGACGCCAGATGGGCCTATCCTTTGGTTGGTTTGGCGCTTGGTTTGTTGATGGGTCTGGTTGCCTGCCTTGGGGCACATTTGGGTTTTCATTCCGCAATCACCACGCTTTTGGTTGTGGCATTTGGCGTACTGCTCACCGGGGGTTTGCACGAAGACGGCATGGCCGATCTGGCAGACGGGTTTGGTGGTGGACAAACCAAAGCCCGCCGCCTTGAAATCATGCGTGACAGCCGGATCGGCTCTTACGGTGTCTTGGCGTTGGGCCTGACTTTGGCTCTAAAAGCCCAAGCTATGTTCGTGGTTTTTGGATCGGGCATGATGATTTGGCCCGTTTTGGCCATGGCGGTCAGTAGCCGCTTTTTCATGCTTGCCGTTCAGGAGTACCTACCAGCGGCGCGTGAGGACGGCATGGGGTTCGATGCCTCGCAAACCGGTGGGTGGCGGATATGGGCTGGTTTGTTGGTGATGATTTTGTCAACCATCCCATTAGGATCGGCTGCAATTTCGGTGCTGTTTGCGATGGCACTGGCGTCGCTTGCCTTGGGGTTTCAAGCCAAACGTCTCATCGGCGGCCAAACCGGTGATGTGTTGGGAGCCGTACAATTGGCCGCAGAATGCGCCGGATGGTTGGCTCTATCGCTTTATGTCTGAGCATTGAAATAGGAATAAGCCTTAACCACCGGAATTGCGGAGCGACGTCCACAAGAAAAGAGCCGCATGGGACAACCATGCGGCTCTTTCATTTTCTGCCCTCAACCGCCTTGATCAATCGAGATCTACCGGACCTACCAGTCAGGTCCGATAGATTTGCGATTTGACTTAGAAATGTGCCGAACGTGTGCCAGCAGGCTTTTGAACCGGCGGAGCAAACTTGGTCAGGTCGATACCTTCAACGGCGGTTTTGTATTCCTCAATTGTTGGCGTGCGGCCAAGGATTGCCGAGAGCACAACAACCGGGGTCGAGCCAAGTAGGGATTCACCTTTCTTCTCAGGTGCATCCGCAACGACGCGGCCTTGGAAGAGGCGGGTCGATGTGGCCAGTACGGTGTCGCCTTTGGCGGCTTTTTCCTGGTTACCCATGCAGAGGTTACAGCCCGGACGTTCGAGGTAGAGAATGTTCTCATACTCGGTCCGCGCCGCGGTTTTAGGGGCCGCGTCATCGAATTCAAAGCCCGAATACTTCTGCAAAACTTCCCAATCGCCCTCGGCCTTCAACTCATCAATGATGTTGTAGGTCGGCGCGGTGACGACCAGAGGTGCCTTGAACTCAACGGTTCCATTGGCGTTCTCAAGGTTGCGAAGCATCTGTGCCACGATCTTGATATCGCCTTTGTGAACCATACAGGAGCCAACAAAACCCAGATCCACTTTTTTCTCGGCTTTGTAGTACGAAATTGGGCGGATTGTATCGTGGGTATAGCGCTTGGACACGTCGATGTTGTTGACGTCCGGGTCGGCGATCATTGGTTCGTTGATCAGGTCAAGATCAACAACAACCTCAGCGAAATACTTGGCGTTGTCATCTGGGCGCAGCGCAGGCTTTTCACCGGATTTGATTTCGGCGATCCGTGCGTCGGCCTTGGCGATCAGCGAAGCCAGCATGCCGTTGTCATGCTCCATGCCTTTGTCGATCATGATCTGGATGCGCGATTTGGCCAGCTCAAGCGAGCCGATCAGCGTGTCATCATCCGAGATACAGACCGATGCTTTGGCCTTCATTTCGGCTGTCCAGTCGGTGAAGGTAAAGGCTTGGTCCGCCAGAAGCGTGCCGATATGAACCTCGATCACGCGACCTTGGAAGACGTTGTCGCCATGTTGCTGCAACATCTGGGCCTGAGTGGCGTGAACCACGTCACGGAAATCCATGTGATCGGCCATCTTACCCTTGAAGGTCACCTTGACCGATTCAGGGATCGGCATCGAGGATTCTCCGGTTGCCAGAGCCAAAGCCACGGTGCCCGAGTCGGCCCCAAAGGCCACGCCTTTGGACATACGAGTGTGGCTGTCGCCGCCGATGATCACATCCCAGTCGCTGACGGTGATGTCATTCAGAACCTTGTGAATAACGTCGGTCATCGCGTGGTAAGACCCTTTGGGGTCACGACCTGTCACCAGACCAAAGTCATTCATGAACTTCATTAGGCGAGGGGTGTTGGCCTGGGCCTTGAGGTCCCAAACCGATGCTGTGTGACAGCCAGACTGATAGGCCCCATCAACGCTTGGCGACACGACGGTTGCGGCCATCGCTTCGAGTTCCTGCATGGTCATCAGACCGGTGGTGTCCTGCGAACCAACAATGTTGACCGCGACACGAACGTCCGATCCGGCATGCAGGGTTTTGCCCGGCGTGGCGCCACGCGCGTTGGCGTTAAAGATTTTCTCAACCGCGGTTAGGCCTTGGCCCTCATGGCTGATCTCCTTGGACTGAGCGAAAACCAGAGGTGCTTCGACACCAAGGGTCTCAGCGGCAAATGTCTGAAGCTTTTTACCAAAGACGATGGCATAGGAGCCACCGGCCTTCATGAATTCCATCTTCTGCGGTGAGAAGGACCCAGCCATATCAACAAGCTCATCGCTACCATCAGCAGAGTAGAGCTTTTTGTCTTTGGTGTTGATGGTCAGAACAGTACCGGTTTCAACCGAATATTTCTGCTCAAGGATCGGGTTGCCATCGTTGTTCAGGATCGGCTTGCCGTCTTCATCAACCTTTTTCACCCAGTTTTTCAGATCGACACCGATCCCGCCGGTCACGCCAACGGTGGTGAGGAAGATCGGCGAAATGCCATTGGTGCCCGCGATGATCGGCGCGTAGTTCACAAAGGGAACATAAGGCGAGGCTTGCTTGCCGGTCCAGAGGGCGACGTTGTTCACGCCAGACATCCGCGACGAGCCAACGCCCATGGTGCCTTTTTCCGCGATCAGCATGACGCGCGCTTCGGGGTGCTTGACCTTCAACGCTTCGATTTCTTTCTGTGCGTCCTCAGAGATCATGCATTTGCCGTGCAATTCACGGTCAGCACGCGAGTGTGCTTGGTTGCCCGGTGACAGAAGGTCCGTCGAAATATCCCCTTCGGCGGCGATATAGGTGACAACTTTGATTTCTTCGTCGATGTCCGGAAGCTTGGTAAAGAACTCGGCCTGAACGTAGCTTTCTAGCAGTTCTTTGGAGATGGCATTGCCCGCCTCATAGGCTGTCTTCAAACGCTCGGTATCGGCTTCGTAGAGGTAAACTTGCGTTTTTAAAACCTCGGCAGCTTGCTTTGCAATATCTGCGTTGTCGCCAAGCGCCAGATCGAGCAGCACGTCGATCGATGGGCCGCCCTTCATGTGCGACAGCAATTCAAAGGCAAAGGTTGGGGTGATTTCCGCAACAACCGTGTCGCCTAGAATGATCTCTTTCAAGAACGCCGCTTTGACGCCAGCGGCGTTGGTTGTACCGGGCAGGGTGTTATAAATGAAGAAGTTCAGGGACTCGTCGCGGTGCTCATTACCAGAGTCTTTGATTTGCGAGATGAGTTCGCCAACAAGCGCGCCATCATCGATGGGCTTGGGGTGCAACCCTTGCTCTTTACGTGTGGCAATCTCAGTCAGGTAGTCGGTGTACAAGCTCATGATGAATCCAACAGTTTGGTGTTTGGTTTAGGTCAAGCATCCGCTCTTCGGCACCTCTGCCTCGTTGATGCTCAAATTCATTGTATGCCGAAGTATACCAAGTTGTCTCAAGTTGCAACATGTCAGCCCGCGACATAGGCCCGCGCCCAAGAAATAAGCTGTTATCAACTTGGTTTCCGGACCGCTTCGGTCAGTCTGAGACAGTCGATACTTGACGAGTCATGTTAAAGAAAGGGGCGAAATACCGCATTTTGTAACTGGTCACTCACTTCCATCAATGACATCTGCGATTTGCCCTCAACTTTTGCTGACGAGCCTCATTTCAGCATATGGTTGTCCAGTTCCTCGGGTGAGTTAAATCGCGATACCGAGTCGGAGAGTATGTAAGCGTCTCCGATACCCTTTTGTGCGCGGATTGACGGTCAAACCACAACTGCCCGTTCCGCGTGTCTTCGTGTCGCGGCCTTAAGAGAGCGGCATCTCCGATCCTGTATGCGGATGTTTTAAACGAAGTGAGGGCTAGCCTCAGAACGCATTGATTTCCTCGT